>NZ_MKSS01000102.1:0-24288 GCF_001897365.1 Hydrogenophaga sp. 70-12 | reverse complement strand
GTGGTGGGCGATCGCCTGGTGGCGGCCGCGCGCCGCGACCCGCCGCAGGTGGCCGGCGACGGCGTGCACACGGTGCGCGAACTGGTGAACATCGTCAACGCCGACCCGCGCCGCGGCGAGGGCCACGCCACCGCGCTCACCAAGATCCGCTTCGACGACATCGCCCTGGGCTGCCTGGCCGTGCAGGGCCTGCAGGCCGACAGCGTGCCGGCCAAGGGCCGCCGCGTGGTGCTGCGCAACAACGCCAACCTGAGCACCGGCGGCACCGCGACCGACGTCACCGACGACGTGCACCCCGAGATCGCCGCGCGCGCCGTGGCGGCGGCGCAGATGATCGGCCTGGACATCTGCGGCGTGGACGTGGTCTGCGAGACCATGCTCAAGCCGCTGGAAGACCAGGCCGGCGGCATCGTCGAGGTGAACGCGGCGCCCGGTCTGCGCATGCACCTCTCGCCCTCCTACGGCCATGCGCGCGACGTTGGCCAGGCGGTGATCGAGGACATGTACCCCGATGGCGGCGACGGCCGCATCCCCGTGGTGGCCGTCACCGGCACCAACGGCAAGACCACCACCGTGCGCCTGATCGCCCACCTGTTCGCGTCCAGCGGCCTGCGCGTGGGCATGACCAACACCGACGGCGTCTACGTCAACGGCCACCAGACCGACAGCGGCGACTGCGCCGGCCCGCGCAGCGCGCGCAACGTGCTGGCCCACCCCGACGTCGACGCCGCCGTGTTCGAGACCGCGCGCGGCGGCGTGCTGCGCGAGGGCCTGGGCTTCGACCGCTGCCAGGTGGCGGTGGTCACCAACGTGGGCGCGGGCGACCACCTGGGCCTGAACTACATCACCACGGTCGAGGACCTGGCGGTGCTCAAGCGCGTCATCGTGCAGAACGTGGCCGAGACCGGCTACGCCGTGCTCAACGCGGCCGACCCCATCGTGGCCGACATGATCCACAACTGCCCCGGCGAGGTGATCTATTTTGCGCAGGACCGCCAGCAGCCCGTGATGGCCACGCACCGCGCCCAGGGCCGCCGCGTGGTCTACGTGGACAACGGCGCGGTGGTGGCCGAGCAGGGCGGGTTCAGCGAGCGCTTCGAGCTCTCGGGTATCCCCATCACGCGCAACGGCCAGATCGGCTTCCAGGTCGAGAACGCCATGGCCGCCATCGCGGCCGCCTGGGGCGCGGGCCTGGCCTGGGACACGGTCCGCCGTGGCCTGGCCAGCTTCCACAACGACGCCCACAACGCGCCCGGCCGCTTCAACGTGATGGAGTACCGCGGCGCCACCGTGATCGCCGACTACGGTCACAACCCCGACGCCATGCGCGCGTTGGTGCAGGCGGTGGAGGCGCTGCCGGCGCAGCGCCGCTCGGTGGTCATCAGCGGTGCCGGCGACCGGCGCGACCAGGACATCCGCGAGCAAACGCAGATCCTGGGCAAGGCCTTCGACGAGGTCGTGCTGTACCAGGACGTCTGCCAGCGCGGCCGCGCCGACGGCGAGGTGATCGGCCTGCTGCGCGAAGGCCTGGCGGGCGCCCCGCGCGTGCGCGAGGTGCTGGAAATCCGGGGCGAGTTCAACGCCATCGACGCCGCGCTGGAGCGCCTGCAGCCCGGCGACCTGTGCCTGGTGCTGGTGGACCAGGTGGAGGCGGCGCTGGCCCACCTGCAGATGCGCACGCGACAGGAAGCGGTCGTGCCGGCCTGACACCCCGGGTTCTGAACAGATCGCGCACCCGAGCGGCGCCGCGCACAAGGCCTCCACACCGTGGAGGCCTTTTTTATGTTTGCCTGATGGGGGCACCGTGCCCCGAACCACGGCAGGCGCGGCGCCACTCAGACGCCGTTCGCCCGGCTGCCGGCGAGCGCGCCGTGGCACCGTGCTTCGGCGAAGGCTGTCACACCTTCAGGAGGGTTTCATGCAGGCGTTCACCAACGCGGTCAAGGGGGCCTTCGGGTATGGCCCGGTCGCCACCGATAAGTCGCTCACGGCGCTGGTCGTGGCCGGCGCCGACAGCCATCCACCACCCCGCCATGTTCCGGGCACCGAGCCTCAGGCGGGTGAAGAGCCGGAGGCAGACGCCGTGCTGCGGGCCCAAGCCGGTTTGACCGGTTCGCTCTGCGGACTGAACTGGGACCAGCTGCCACCCGGCCTGAAGGGGGGTCTGGGTGGGGCGGCCATGGCCACCAGCACCATGGCAACCGTCCTGGTGAAGGAAGGCTCCGTGCCGCTGGGGGCCGTCGTTGGCTGGGTCGCCGCGGCCGGCGCTGGTGGTCTGGTCATCGGCGGGTTTCTGGACATGGCCTACCGGGCGTCCACAACCGACGGCTCGGCGGAGCAACAGCCATGATCGATTCGCTCCCCGTCCACCCCGATCCCGTCATCGAAGGCGCCATCGCCGCTTCATGTCAGTCCCTCGCCGGCATGGGGACCTTGCTTGAGCAGTGCGCAGACGCGCTGCGGTCCGGCCACAGCCCGGGTGACCTGCGTGGCATGAACCATGAAGACTACGAGGCCTTGTATGCGGTGGCGATGCAGCTCTACGAGGCAGGCGATCACGAGCGCGCCCTGCCCGTGAGCCTGGCCCTGGTGGCGCATGAGGCGCGCTCGGTCAAGTACAGCTACCTCGCGGGCCTGTGCCTGCAGAAGCGCCAGCGCTACCGCGAAGCGGCGGTGATGTATCTGCTGGCGCTGGGCCAGGACGCCACCCACGCGCCATCGGCCTTTCGCATGGGCGAGTGCTGCGCCGCGCTGGGCGAGACCGAAGAAGCGCAACAGGCCTACGAGCACGCCGTGGCCCTGGGGCGCGGCGACGAGCGCTACCACCATCTGCAGACCGAGGCGATGGCGCGGGTGGTGCGTCTGAGTTAGCGGCGCGTGTCGCCACATCGAAATTGCGTCGTTTCAGGAGAGATTCATGCAACGGACCAGCCCGTCAAACCACCTGTCCACCGGACCATTGCCCGCGGTGGTCGCGGCCCAGGGCGCCACCGCCAAGCCAACCGGCTTGGACAACGAGCACCAAGTCCCCCTGGACGCCGATGTTCCGGGGACACAGCCACAAGGCGCGCCGGCGCCTCAACCAGGGCTGCTGATGCAGGTCCTGAGCAAGCTGAACTGTTGCCCCTCGCTGCCAGAGGCACGGCCTTGCCCGGACGGCAAGGCTGTGCGCCAATGTTTGGGCAAGGGCGGGGTGGCCGGGATCACGGCGGGCGTCGCGACAACCATCTTCTTGGGCGTGCCCTTCATGCTGACGGGTCATACGGATGAGTATCTTGGCCGGGCCGTCCTCGCCGTCCTCGGTGGCTGCCTTGCCGGCACGGTGACCTGGGCCATGGGGCACTACGTTGAGCCCCATTGCGCATAACCGCTTCACGCCCGGAGGGCATCGATGGGCCAGAAAAATTCCCTGGGGCACCGCTTCACCCCGCCAGCCAGGACCACGCCGCCGCAGAGCCGCAGCGGCACGGTGGACGTGTCATCGAGCTCGGATGAGCCACCAGCAGAGGACGGCATTGGCGGAACTTCTCCCGACGCGTCCAGCCAACCCGCAACGCGGGAGCGGGTTGAAGCCGCTCAGAACAAGCTGCTGATCGTCCCCGCTTTCCCGTTGTCGATGACCCAGGAACGAATCACTGTTCGAGAGGATGCCACCGGCGAACGCCGGTACCCCAAGTGGCTGCCTTCGGTTGTGGCCTGGGGGTGCTGCGGTGCGGCATTGCTGGCACCTGTGGTCTATGCGGCTGCGTATCTCGACCAGGACGTGGACAGCCTGCCCATCGAACGGCATCCGGCCATGGTCATTCCCTTGACCGGTGTGGCCGGTGGATTGCTTACCGGCGCGATGCGCTATCTCCACCTGCGGCTGTTCGGCTGAGCCGGCAGGCCCCGAGGTTCAGCGCGCCGCCTTTTCCAGCGCGCGCACCTTCACCAAGCCCGTCGACAGCGCCGTGCCACACACGATGACCAGGCCGCAGCCCACCATCCATGCGCTCACCATTTCGCCCAGGAACACCGCGCCGTAGACCAGGGCGAACACCGGGATCAGGAAGGTCACGGTGAGGGCCTTGGCCGGCCCGGCGCGTTCGATGAGGTGGAAGTAAAGGATGTAAGCAATGGAGGTGCACAGCACGGCCAGTGCCACCACGGCCGTCCAGGCACCCGCGCTCACTGGCTGCGCGGGCCACAGCCAGGCCATGGGCAGGGCCAGCGCCAGCGCCGCGCCGATCTGGCTGCCGCTGGCCGAGGCCAGCGGGTCCACGCCCGACAGGTAACGTTTGGTGAAGCTGGCGGCAATGCCGTAGCAGAGCGTGGCCAGCAGGCAGGCGCCCATGGCCACCAGCGACATGACGGAGCCTTGCGCGTTGGTCGCGCCGCGTGCGTCCACGCCCGACTTGCCCAACACCAGCAGCGTGACGCCGACGAATCCGATCACCAGCCCCAGGATACGCGAGCCACCCGGGCGGTCCTTCAGCCAGAGCCAGGCCACCAGCGCGCCGGTGAGCGGCACCGTGGCGTTCAGGATGGCCGAGACCCCCGTGGGGATGTGCAGCACCGCGAACGAAAACAGCAGGAAGGGCAGGCCCGAATTGAGAAGGCCCACCACCAGGATGGGCCGCCAGCGCGCGCGGAAGTCGGTCCAGACGGCGGCCTTCAGGAACATGGGCAGCAGGCACAAGGCCGCGATGCCCACGCGAAGCCCCGCCGTGGGCACAGGCCCGAACTCGGCAGCGCCCAGGCGCATGAACAGGAAGGACGCGCCCCAGAGGGCGGCGAGCGCGACGAATTCGAGCAGCAGCAGGGGTGTCATGCGGGCATGGGGGTGGGTAGGGGGGCTGGCCGCCCGGTGGCTTCGAGCCGCAGCAGGGCCTGTTTGCGCGGCAGCCCGCCAGCATAGCCGGTGAGCCCGCCGCGCGCGCCCAGCACGCGGTGGCAGGGCACCACGACGCTGAGCGGGTTGCGGCCCACGGCCGCGCCGACGGCGCGCACGGCGTTGGGTGCGTCCAGCCGGCGGGCGAGTTCGCCATAGCTCAGCGTGTGCCCGGCTGGGATGGCGCACAGCGCCCGCCAGACGGCGGTCTGGAAGGGCGTGCCGAAGGACAGGTCGAGTGGCAGGTCGAAGGCCTGCCGCCGCGCGGCGAAGTGGTCGGCGAGCTGACGGGCCGTTTCGCGCAGCACGGGATGGTGCGGATCGGGTCGCCACGACGCGACCAGGGCGGGCTCGGGCGCGTAGCGCTGGTCGTGGAACCAGGCACCGGCCAAGGCGCACTCGGTGGCGGCCAGTCGCATGGGGCCCAGGGGGGTGGCGATGGTGGCCTGGGTGAGGGTGTGGGGCAGTTTCATGGCGAATCCGTGGCGGGGGGGGGGGGAGGGGCCGCGCGGTAGAGGCCGGCCCAGGCGCGCAGCACGGCGTAGCTGCGCCAGGGCTGCCAGGCCCGGGCCAGGGCCTCGCAGGCGCGTTCGCGCTCGCGCGGCGTCCCGCTCAAGCCCAGGGTGTTGTGCAGGGCGACGTCGGCCGCGGGCCAGGCGTCGGGCCAGCGCAGCGCGCGCATGGCGATGTACTGGGCCGTCCAGGCGCCGATGCCGGGCAGGGCGGTGAGCGCCCGCGTGGTGGTGGCCAGGTCGGCGTGCGGGCCCAGGTCCAGCGTGCCGTCGGCCACGGCGCGCGCCAGCGCCTGGATGGCGGCCTGGCGCTGGCGCACGATGCCCAGCGCGCCGAGGTCTTCGCCGCTGGCTTCGGCCAGCGCCTGGGGCGTGGGGAAGAGGCGGTTGAGCGCCGGATCGGGGGTGTCCAGCGGCTCGCCGAAGCGCGCCACCAGCCGCCCGGCCAGGGTGCGCGCGGCGGCCACCGTGACCTGCTGGCCCAGCACGGCGCGCACGGCGAGCTCGAAGCCGTCGATGGCGCCGGGCACGCGCAGGCCGGCGCCACCGGGGAAGTGCGTGCCCAGCACGGCGTCGATGGCGTGCGGGTCGGCGTCCAGGTCGCACAGCGCGCGCACGCGCCAGATCAGCGTGGGCAGGGCGGGCAGCAGGCCGTCGCTGGCGTGCAGCCAGACGCGGTGGCGCTCGGGCTCGAAGCGCAGGCCGAACCAGCCGGTGTGCGCGCCCGAGGGCGTGTGCAGGCGCAGCGTGCGCCAGTAGCGCAGGGCGGCCAGGTCGGTCGCGTCCACGCCGGGCAGGCGGCGCGCGTCGAGGAAGGCGAGCAGCGGCGCCACGTCCAGCGGCGGGCGCCAACCCAAGGCGATGGCCTGGCTGCCCGCTTCGCTGCTGCTGCCGCGCCGGCGCATGGCCGTGGGGCTCAGGCCGTAGCGCTCCAGCAGCGCGGCGTTGAAGCGGCGAAGGCTGGCGAAGCCGCTGGCGGCGGCCACGGCGGACACGCTCAGGCGCGTGTCGGTGAGCAGCTGCTTGGCCGCGAGCAGGCGGCGCGTGTGCAGCACCTGCAGGGGCGACACGCCCAGCCGGGCCTCGAACACGCGGCGCAGGTGGCGGTCGCTTACGCCCAGCCGGGCGGCCAGGCGCTGCATGGCGGGGCCGTCGTCGCCGGTCCATTGGGCGGGGTCGTCCAGCAGCCGGCTGGCGTGCTGCACCAGCAGCTCGCTGGCGTCCTGCGTCGACCAGGCGCGCGACAGCGGAGCCAGCTCGGGGCGGCAGCGCAGGCAGGGGCGAAAGCCAGCGCGCTCGGCCTGGGCCGCGTGGTCGAAGAAGCGGCAGTTGGCGCGCCGCGGCGTGCGCACCGCGCAGACCGGGCGGCAGTAGATGCCGGTGGAGGTGACGCCGGTGAAGAAGCGGCCGTCGAAGCGGGCGTCGCGCGCGCACAGCGCCAGGTAGCGGGCGTCGTCGTCGGTGGCGGTTCGGGTGTCCATGGCGGCCATGGTAGGCCCGCGTGCGCCGGCCGACCCGCCGTTTCCGGACATGATCCTGTAACAGGGGCCTGGCCCCCGCTTCCTACAATGCCCGCTTTGCCATCACCTCACGGGAGCCCCTGCATGCAAGTGTCCGCCTCCATCTTCAAGGCCTACGACGTCCGTGGCGTGGTCCCGAGCACGCTGGACGAGCGCGTGGCCGAGGCGCTGGGCCTGGCGTTCGGCACCGTGGCGCGCCGCCAGGGCGAGCGCACCGTGGCCGTGGGCCGCGACGGGCGGCTGAGCGGACCGGCGCTGTCGGCCGCGCTGATCCGGGGCCTGGTGGCGGCCGGCATCGACGTCATCGACGTCGGCGTGGTCACCACGCCCATGCTGTACTTCGCTGCCGCCACGCTGTGCCACAGCGGCATCCAGGTCACCGGCAGCCACAACCCGAAGGACTACAACGGCTTCAAGATGGTGCTGGGCGGCCGGGCCATCTACGGCGATGACATCCAGGCCCTGCGCCAGCTCATCGAGCGCGACGGCGGCGAGCGCGCCGAGGGCGGGCGGGTGCGCCACGTCAACGTGGCCGGCCCCTACCGCGACCGCATCGTGGGCGACGTGAAGCTGGCGCGGCCGATGAAGATCGTGGTGGACTGCGGCAACGGCGTGGCCGGCGCCTCGGCGCCCGCGCTGTTCCGCGCCCTGGGCTGCGAGGTGATCGAACTCTTCAGCGAGGTCGATGGCAACTTCCCCCACCACCACCCCGATCCGAGCAAGCCCGAGAACCTGCGCGACGTGATCCGCGCCCTGGCCGAGACCGACGCCGAGCTGGGCCTGGCCTTCGACGGCGACGGCGACCGCCTGGGCATCGTCACCAAGGACGGCCACAACATCTTCCCCGACCGCCAGATGGTGCTGTTCGCGCGGGACGTGCTGTCGCGCGTGCCGGGCGGCGCCATCGTCTACGACGTCAAGTGCTCGCAGCGCCTGGGCCCGGCCATCGAGGCCGCCGGCGGCGTGCCGCACATCTACAAGACCGGCCACTCGCTGATCAAGGCGCGCATGAAGGAGCTGGACAGCCCGCTCGGCGGCGAGATGAGCGGCCACATCTTCTTCAAGGAGCGCTGGTTCGGCTTCGACGACGGCAGCTACGCGGGCGCGCGCCTGCTGGAGATCCTGAGCCGCCACCCCGACGCCAACGCCGTGCTCAACGGCCTGCCCACCAGCCACAGCACGCCCGAGCTCAACGTGGCCTGCGCCGAGGGCGAGCCGCACGCGGTGGTGAAGGCGCTGGTGGACCTGGCGCGCTTCGAGGCGCCGGCGCGGGTCTCCACCATCGACGGGGTGCGCGTGGACTGGCCCGACGGATTCGGGCTGATCCGCGCCTCCAACACCACGCCGGTGCTGGTGCTGCGCTTCGAAGGCCAGACGACCGAGGCGCTGCACCGCATCGAGGCGACGATGCTGGACCTGCTGAAGCAGGCCAAGCCCGACGCCGTCGTGGGCGCGAGCGCGCATTGACAAATATGAACACCCCCGCGGCGCTTCGCGCCACCCCCTCAAGGGGGCAATGCCAGCGGCCCGGCAAAGCCGGTTCCGCGGCATTTCCCGATGAGGGCACGCATGGCTGAGGATCTGCTCAATGACGTGACCGTGGTGCTGGTCACCTTCCACAGCGCGCACTGCCTGGACGCGCTGGACGGCCTGCTCGCCCACTGCCCGAACATCGTCATCTCCGACAACGGCAGCGGCGATGGCACGCCCGGGCAGGCGCGCGCGCGCTGGCCGCGCGCCACGGTGCTGGAGCATGGCCGCAACCTGGGCTTCGGCACGGCCAACAACCGTGCCATCGCGCAGGTGAAGACGCCCTTCGCCTTCCTGCTCAACCCCGACTGCGAGGTCACGCCGGACGGTCTGCGCGAGCTGGTGCGCGCCGCCCAGGCGATGCCCGAGGCCGCCGTCGTCGCGCCGCAGCTGGAAGGCGCGCCGGGCCGGCCCGACGTGAACTACCGCTGGCCCAGCACGCTGTGGCCTTCGCGCGGCCCCGGTGCCGAGGGCCCGGCCTGCGTGGGCTTCGTGGTCGGCGCGGCCATGCTGTTTCGCCTGGCACGCTTCGAGGGCGTGGGCTTCTTCGACGAGCGTTTCTTCCTGTACTACGAAGACGACGACCTCTGCCTGCGCCTGTTCCAGCACCAGCGCCCGCTGGTGGTGTGGCCCGCCGTGATGGCGGTGCACCGCGCGCGCGGCTCCGTCAAAGGCAAGGCGCCCTGGAAAAGCGAGTACCTGCGCGGCTACCACCACGCGCAGTCCAAGCTGATCTACACGGCCAAGCACCGCTCGCCCGCGCAGGCGCGGCGGCAGCGCTGGAGCGTGTTGCTGGGCACCACGGTGGCGCTGCCGCTGCGCGCCATCGCCTGGTCGCCGCGCCTGCTGGCGCGCATGGCGGGCCGCTGGATGGGCTTGGCGCGCTGGCGGCCGTAGCGGCCGGCGCGGGGCCTCAGAAGGCGTTCCAGATCCGCAGGCGCAGCTTGTCCCAGGTGCGCCGCCAGCGCGGCCGCTCGCGCTGACGCTGTAGCACGTCGGTCAGGCTTCCGGCGCTGCGGATATCCTCGGGCGCGCGCAGCTCGGGACGCTCGCGAAACCAGCGCTCCACGACCTCGGGGGCCCATTGCCCGGCCGTGAGCTGCACGCGGCCCCATTGCTTGGGGCGGTGGTAGATGTCCTTGCCGGCGTACAGGCGCGCCAGGTTCTTCTGGCGGTCGCGGTACTTTGGCTTGTTGAGGTTCTGGTGCGAGAAGCGCTCCAGCTTCTTTTCGATCATCTCCATGCCGCCCAGGTAGCTGAAGTGCCAGCCGGCGTCGGGAATCACCACCTCGCGCATCGATTGCCTCAGCGCCTTGTCGTTGCGCAGGTCTTCGGGCGTGTGGCGCAGGGCATCGGCGCCACTGACGGCGATGGCCTTGCGCCAGAACGGCTCCGAGATCATGAGGTAGTCGCAGTAGAAATAGAGCATGAGCTGCTCGAAGACCTGAACCTCGCCCGCGGGCACGGGCCCGATCTTCTCCGGCCGCAGGATCTCGTCGACATCGGCGATGACCACCACGTCGTCGTCGGCCGCATCGGCATAGCCCTGGCGCAGGGCATCGCGCTGGCGGCGCTCGCGGTCCCAGGCCGTCTTGCAGCCCGCGAAGCTCTCCTCGCTCAAGGGGAGGTAGCGGATCTTGGGCATGGCCCAGTCGAAGCGCGCCGGGTCGAAACTCAGGGCCTTGGCCTGCCCCGCGAAGGTCAGCGAGGCCTCGACGATGACGAAGACGTCGACGCGGTCCCAATGCGCGCGCAGCCTCAGATCCAGGCAGTCTTCGCCGTCGTAGGTGAAGCAGTCGTAGACCCTTGGCGCGGCGCCGGGATCCCGGGGTTCGAAGAGAGGCAGGCTCATGGGAAGGGCCGTTTCGTCGGTGTCACAGGCGCGCGCCGCGCCGCAGTCGCATGTCCAGCTTCAGTCGCCAATAGGCCAGGGTGTCCACCCAGGGCACGTGCAACTGGGGCCGCTCGCGCGAGGGGTTGCGCAGCGCGGGTTGGATCAGGTGTTGGTCGAACAGGCCCATCACGCGCTCGGGGTTGTAGAGCGGCGTGTAGCGGTCCCAGGAACCCGCGCGGACGGCGGCGGGGTCCAGCGATTCGATGCGGCGCACCAGGTCGTCGGCGTCGCGGTAGGGCCAGCCGGCGTCGCCCAGCACGTCCAGGTGGTGGCGGTGCTTGCTGCGCGCGTAGGTCAACACCGGCTTGTTGCGGACGGAGAACTCGCCGCAGGCCAGGCCGAAGGACTCGCCCTGCAGGCGCGCGTGCAGCATGGCGTCGCAGCTGTTGATGAAGCGCGTCTTGAACACCAGGTCGCTGGTGCCGGGCAGGAAGCGGGCGCGCGGGTGGTCGACGAAGGGCTCGATGTTGAGGAAGAGGAACCAGGTGTCGTCGCGCGTGGCCAGCACGCGCTTCACCGCCTCGATGGCCGCCGGCACGTCGAAGCTGTGCGCGCCGCCGTGGCAGCCCAGCACCTTGGCTTTCGTGGGAATGCCCAGTTCGGCGCGCAGGTCGCTGTCCTCGGCGGGCAGGCTCACGATGTGCGGCACGGCCGGGATGCGGCCGGCGCTGCAGCGCCGGCTCAGCCACTCGGAGATGAAGGCGTAGGACGCGCCATGCATCTGGCGCGGGTGCGTGGGGAAGACCGCGTGCACCATGGTGGGCACCGTGTGCGACATCAGGCCATCGTTCTTGCCCGATTTGATCGCGTACAGCAGTTGCGCGCCGTGGCGCTGCAGCAGGCCGTCGAGTTCGCCGCGATCGCGGTACGCGGCCACCTCGAAGCGCGCGCGGAACTTGGCGATCGCCTGCCCGTCGTTGCCCGGGTGGGTGGCGTCGTGCAGGATCACGGCGCGGTGGCCCAGCACCGCCTCGGCACCGACCGCGTAGTCGTACAGGGCCACCTCGGTGCCGCGCAGCGAGATCTGGTTGGAATGGAAGGCGATGGTGAGGCGGGTCATGCGGACACCGGCGCGCGCCGCGCGCGCAGGCTGGCCATGGTGAGCGCGCTCATGAGAATGAGGCAATGGTTCTCGGTCGACAACCAGAACGAGCTGTGCGAGAGGCAGGCCGCCGCCAGCGTGGCCACGAAGGCCAGGGAGAAGGCGCGCCGCGGCAGGTCGTGCCGCCAGCCCTCGCGCGCGATGGCGGCGATGAACCACAGGAACAGCAGCAGGCCGATGGCGCCCTGTTCGACCAGGAAGAAGAGAAACTGGTTGTGCGGGTGCGGGCACACCACCGAGCACCACTCGGTGCTGGTGAAGTGCTGCTTGGCCAGTACGGGATAGGACGCGGTGCCGTGGCCGAACACCGGGGCCTGGAGCGAGGCGTCGAGGGCGAAGCGGGCCATCTCGACGCGCGCGCCGGTGGAGGTGACCACGGCGCCGGGGGTGTTGTCCAACTGAGCGGTGCGCATGTCTCGCCACGCATTGGCCACTCGTTCCTGGAACACTGGAGAGGTGGCGAAAACCAACGCCCCCACGGCCACCAGGCCCACCACGGCGCCGAGAACGGCGCGCCTGGAGTGCGCGAAGGCCAGTGTGACGGCGAACACGCCACTGGACGCAGCCCAGGCAAGGTAGCCCGTACGACCCTCGGACAGGAAGAGGATGGAACCGGTGGCGAGCACCCAGAGTGCGCCGGCGAGCCACCGCCACACGGTTTTGCTGGAGGTGATGGCGACCAGGGCAGCGATCGTGGCGAACACCGTCATCATCAAGCCTTGCGAGATGTGGTCTTTGAACACCGTGTGGTCATTGACCCGTCCGAAGCGGCTGGCGCGCGTCCAGGGAATCTCTATCCACACGCTGAGCCACGTGACCGCCAGTGTGAACAGCAGGGCCAGCATGAAGGCGTGCCAGCAGCGCCGGCGGGTGGCCGGGTCCTGCAGCAGCGCGATGAACATCGGCACCATCAGGAATTTCAGGTACTTCTGCACGGCGCCCAAAACCCCCTGGGGGTCGGCCGGCGACCAGGCCACGGCGATCACGATCCAGGCGAACAGCGCGAGCGCGGGCGCAGCCAGCGGATTGCGCAGGGCCTCGCGCAGCTCGGCGCGCGCCGGCGCGCCGGCGAGCGAGAGCAGCCACAGCAGCAGGGTCAGCAGCAGGGCCACGTTGGCCAGGGCCACGGACATGGGGAAGGCCAGGAAGCACAGCACCAGGGTGGCGCGGGCGCCAGTGGAACAGGCGTGGGTGAAGCTCATGGGAGGGTGTCGTCGGGCCGCTCGTAGGCCGTGGTGAGGTGGGTCCAGTCGGCTTCGTCCCAGTGGTACGGGTGCACGCGCGTCGCTTCCTTGCGCAGCGAGCGATGCAGCCGCGCGAGGTTGTCCGCTTTCCAGGCGTCGCCCGGGCGCACGGCGCATTTGTCGAAGTCGACCACCCAGGCACGGCCAGGCGCGTCGAGCAGCAGGTTGTGGGCGTTGAGGTCGGCGTGGAAGACCTGTCGGTCGTGCAGGGCGCGAATGGCGCGGCCCAGGGCCGCCCAGTCCGCTGGCGTGGGGCGCGCGGACTGCAGTCGCTGCACGAGGTTGCGGCTGCCCGGGATCAGGCCGACCGCAATGTCGGCGCTGTAGACCAGCCCGTGGGAGCGGTGGCGCGCGAGCGCGGCCTCGGGCACGGGCAGCCGCCAGGACCGCAGCAGGCGCAGCAGCGCGAATTCGCGCATGGCGCGGCTGCGGTGCGCGGGCTCGCGCAGGAAGCGGTCTTCGCTCAGGCGGGCCATGAGGCCGCCGCGCCGGTAGTGGCGCAGCACCAGGCCCTGGCCCTGGTGCTGCACGAGCCGCGCCTGGCCGCGGCCGCTGCCGGTGGCCAGGTGTTCGGCGGGCGCCTCGGCCTCGAACAGGTGGGGCGCGTCGGTCGCGTCGACGCGGCGCGGGTCGTGCCACAGCGTGTCGCCACCTTGCGCGGTGACCCGCACCGGTCCGAGCGCCGAGCCGTCGACATCGCCCAGCCGCGCGCGCAGGTGGGCCTGGGTGCGCCGCGCCGCGCCGCGGTGGGCGTCGATGAGGCCGCGCGCCGCCGCGCCGCGCGCGGCCCAGGCGGCGGGGTCGCGCAGGGCCTCGTCCACCGCGCGCTCCAGCGTGGCCGCGTCGTGCACCGCCAGCCCGGCGCCAGCGGCCTGGGCGTCGGCGAACAGGGTGGGCGCGTTGGTGGTGTGCGGGCCGAACAGGAAGGCCTGGCCCAGGGCCATGGGCTCCAGCGGGTTGTGGCCGCCCACGGGCGCCAGCGTGCCGCCGACGAAGCACAGGCTGGCGTGGCGGTACCAGTGCATCAACTCGCCCATGGTGTCGGCCAGCAGCACGCTGGTCTGCGGCTCCACGGCGTCGCCCGCGCTGCGGCGCGCGAAGGCCAGGCCGCGGCGCCGCAGCTCGGCCGCCACGGCGTCGAAGCGCTGCGGGTGGCGCGGCACGAGCACGAGCAGGGCGTCGGGGTGGCGCTCGCGCAGGCCGCGCCAGGTGTCGAGCCAGGCGGCTTCGTCGCCTTCGTGCGTGCTGCCGGCGACCACCAGGCGACGCGATCGCAGTTCGGGCGGCAGGGCCTGCGCCTGCGCGGGCGGGGCGGCGTCGAACTTGAGGTTGCCCGTGAGCGCCAGCCGCTGCGCCGGCACGCCCAGCGCGCGCAAGCGCTCGGCCGAGGCCCCGTCGGCGGCGGCCACGTCGAGCCGGGGCCAGGCGTGCCGCATCAGACCCGGCCAGCGGCTGTAGGTGCGCGCGGACGCCTCGGACAGGCGCGCGTTGGCCAGCAGCACCGGCAGCGCCCGCTCGGCGCATTCGAACAGCCACTGCGGCCACAGCTCGCGCTCCACCAGCACCAGGGCCTGCGGCTGCAGCCGGTCGAGAAAGCGGCGCACCGCGCCCGGCGTGTCCAGCGGCGCGAAGCGGTGCGCGATGCGATCGCCCCAGGCGGCGCGCAGCGCGGCCGCGCCCGTGGGCGTCTGCGTGGTGACGGTGAGGGCGTGCGCGGGCCAGTCGCGCAGCAGGGCCTCGATCAGCGGCCGCGCGGCCTGCACCTCGCCGACCGAGGCCGCGTGCAGCCACAGGCCGCCGAAGCGCCCGGGGTCGATGGGGAGGTGGCCCAGGCGTTCACCCAGGCGCTCGCGGTAGCCGGGTTCGCGCCGGCCGCGCCACCACAACCAGCCCAGCAGCCAGGGCGCGAGCGCGCGGCTCAGGCCCCGGTAGGCCCTCAGCGTCGCGGTGGCGCGCGGCGGGTTCAACGCCAGTGTTCGGCCACCCATGGCGTGGGCAGCACGCGTCGGTACCACTTGCCGCTCACGCCGGCGATGGCGTCGGGCGGGTTGGGTTTGCCATGGAAGGCGATGATTCGGGCGCCCGGCGGGATCTCGGGCGGCTTGAACCAGCCCATGAGGCCGCGCTGCATGCAGTGGCGCTTGAAACTCACGCACCAGCCCTCGGGCCAGAAGCTCACCTTGCCCTGGCGGCCCAGGTAGCCGGTGATGTACTCCTGCTCGTTGCGCACGTCGGCGATGGACTGGGGGTAGCCCGTCTTCAGGTGCTCCAGCGCGTCGGTGTGGGCGCCGATGGTGTAGAGGTAGCACGAGGTATTGCCCGTGCCGTCCGTCTTGTCCCATTCCTTGATCACGACGAACTCGCCGGGCTGATCGAAGAAAGGGTCGAGGCTGTCGACGATGACGATGTCCAGGTCCAGGAACAGGGTGCGGCCGCTGAGGTCGTACAGCGGGTCGGCGAAGCTGGTGAGCTTGAGCCAGCCGTGGCCGAAGGTCCAGGGCTTGCGCTGGTCGAACTGATCGAAGCCCACGGCGGGAATCGGCTTGACCTCGATGCCCGAGTGGATGCCGGTGGCGTCGTCGGTGAGGCAGACGAAGCGGAAGGGCCGGCTCAGATGGCGCGACACCATGCTGTGGAGCTTGTTGACGTATTCAGGGCCGTACTTGCGGCCCCATTTGATGCACAGCACGTTGACGGCTTGCACGTCATCTCCTGCAGGGTGAAAAACGGGCCCGCCCGGTTGGGGCCGGGCGGGTGGGCAATCGGGGGAGTGTATCGGCTCCAGGGTGGGCGGCTCGCACGCCGCCCACCCGGTGGGACCGGTGCTCAGCGCGCCAGCAAGGCGTCGACCGCCTGCAGGTCGGCGGGCGTGAGCTCGCCGCTGGCCTGGCGCAGGCGCAGGCTGCCCAGCAGCACGTTGTAGCGGGCCTGGGCCAGGTCGCGCTTGGTCTGGTAGAGCTGGCTCTGGGCGTTGAGCACGTCGATGTTGATGCGCACGCCCACCTGGTAGCCCAGCTGGTTGGCTTCGAGCGCGCTCTGGCTGGAGGTCTCGGCCGCTTCCAGCGCCTTCACCTGGCCCTGGCCCGAGACCAGGCCGAGGAAGGCGCTGCGCGTGCGCAGGTCCACCGTGCGGCGGGCGGCGTCGAGGTCGGCGCGGGCCTTCTCCTCCAGCGCCAGGGTCTGCTTCACGCGGTTCTGGATGGAGTAGCCCGCGAACAGCGGCATGTTGAACTGCACGCCCACGCTGGCGTTGTTGTTGCGCACGTTGCCCGGAATGCCCTGCACGCCGGACGGCGCGCGCGCCACCTGGTACTGGCCCACCAGGTCTACCGTGGGCTTGTGGCCGGCCTCGGCGCGCTGCGTTTCAAGCTTGGCGATCTCCAGGTTGCGCTGCGCGCTCAGGATCACCGGGTGCCGGTCGCCCGCGCGGTCCAGCCAGGCCTGCGGCGTGGCGGGCTCCAGCGGCGGCAGGTCCACCGGCGTGGCCAGGGGCAGGGGCGTCACACCGCTGCGGCCCACCAGCTGGTCGAGCGCGAGCTTCTTCACCCGCAGGTCGTTCTCGGCCGCGATCTCCTGGGCGATCACCAGGTCGAAACGGGCCTGGGCCTCGCGCGCGTCGGTCACGGTGGCGGTGCCGACCTCGAAGTTGCGCCGCGCGGCGGCGAGCTGCTGTTCCACCGCGGTCTTTTGCGCGCGCACGAAGGTGAGCGTGTCCTGGGCGGCGAGCACGTCGAAATAGGCCTGCGCGGCGCGCACGATCAGGTCCTGCTCGGCTTGCACGAGCTGGGCCTGCGCGATGTCCTTGGACAGGATGGCCTGGTCGTTGGCGAGCTTGTTGGCCGGCCGGTACAGCGGCTGGCTGGCCGACAGCGTCACGTTCTGGCTGTTGCTGGTGCCGTCGAGCAGCTTGTTGCTGCTGTCGCGGTTCGCCCAGCTGGCGCCCGCGCCCAGGCCGACCTGGGGCAGCAGGCCGGCGCGCGCCTGGTCGGCCTGGGCCAGGTTGGCCTCGTACAGCGAGCGCGCGGCCAGGTAGGTGGCGTCGAAGCCGCGCGCGGCCTCGAACAGCTGGACCAGGCTCTGGGCCTGCGCGCCGGACGCCGCCCCCAGCGCCAGGAGCGCGGCAACCGCCAAGGGACGAAGGGGAACAGCAACAGTCATGGGTAGCTCCTCAGAGACGACGGTCCGGGGGCACCGCGGAACCGGCTTTGCTGGGCCGCAGGTGCCGTCCCCCTCCCGCCGAAGGCGAGAGAGGGGGAAGCCGCGAAGCGGCGCAGGGGGTGCTTCATATCAGTAGCGTGGGATCGACAGGTCGCGTTCGCGCGACCACAGGTCGATGCCGCCGTGCACGTTGACCACGCGCGTGTAGCCCTGGTCTTGCAGGAAGCGGGCCACCTGGGCGCTGCGCCCGCCGTGGTGGCACAGGCAGGCGATGGGGCGGTCGCGGTCCAGCTCGGCCAGGCGCGCGGGCACGCTGCGCATGGGCATGGCCAGCAGTTCGTAGCCCGGGCCGGGCGGCACGCTCGCGGTCTGCAGTTCCCAGGGCTCGCGCACGTCGAGCAGCAGGGGCGCGGCGGCGCCGTCCGCGGTTTCCTGGCGCAGCCAGTCGTCGAGCTGGGAGGGGGTGATGGCTTGCATGCGGTGGCGCCGGTTCAGAAGCGGAAGCGCGATGGCTCGGGGAAGTGGCGCAGGCGCGGCGCGAGGGTGTCCCAAGGCTGGGCGCTGCGGTAGTCGGCCTCGCCGGCGCGGGTGATGAAGGTGGCGCGCATCACGGGCTCGTCGCCCACGATGGCGGCGAGGCGCCCGCCCGGCGCCAGCAGGCCCAGCAGGGCGGGCGGCACCTCGGCCAGCGAGCCGCCGAGCAGGATGGCGTCGTAAGGCCCGTCGGCGCGGCAGGCGGCGAAGCCGTTCGCCGCAGCGTCGGCCTGGCGCACCTCGACGTTGGTGACGCCGGCCTGCATCAGGCGGGTGCGGGCCTGCGAGGCCAGCGCGGGCTCGATCTCCAGCGACAGCACGCGCTGCGCCAGGCTGGCCATGAGGGCGGCGGTGTAGCCGCTGCCGGTGCCGATCTCCAGCACCTTGTCGGTGGGCTTGAGGGCCAGGTCCTGCACCAAGCGGGCCTGCACGCGCGGTGCCAGCATGCACTGGCCATCGACCGCGGGCTGGGTCAGGGGCAGTTCCATGTCGGTGAACGCCAGGGCCCGGTGGGCGGCGGGGGCGAAGTCCTCGCGGCGCACCCGGCCCAGCAGCTCGAGCACGCGGCCATCGAGCACCTCCCAGGGGCGGATCTGCTGCTCGATCATGTTGAAGCGGGCCTGTTCGAGGCTGTTCGCGGTGGTCATCTCATTTCTCCAATGGGGTCGGCACAACCGGTGGATTTTAGGAGGCGCCCTATGGCGCACTGTCCTGCGGGGGCGTGGCGGCGGGCGGCAGCCCGGCCTTTCGGCGCAGCCAGGCGGCCAGGTCGTCGAGGTAGCCGTAGACCACCGGCACCACCACCAGCGTGAGCAGCGAGGAGGTGATGACGCCGCCGATCACGGCCTGGCCCATGGGCGCGCGCTGCTCCGAGCCTTCGGTGAGCGCGAAGGCCAGCGGCACCATGCCGAAGACCATGGCCAGGGTGGTCATGAGGATGGGGCGCAGCCGCACCTTGGCCGCCAGCAGCAGGGCTTCGTCGCGCGGCAGCGGCGGGCCGCCGGCGCGGCCCTCGCGCGCGCGGATGGCGAAGTCCACCAGCAGGATGGCGTTCTTGGTCACCAGGCCCATGAGCAGCACGATGCCGATGATGGAGAACATGCTCATGGTGGAGCCGAACATGAGCAGCGCCAGCACCACGCCGATCAGCGTGAGCGGCAGCGAGGTCATGAGCGAGAGCGGCTGCAGGAAGCTCTGGAACTGGCTGGCCAGGATCATGTAGATGAAGATGATGGCCAGCGCCAGCGCCGACAGCGCGTAGCCGAAGGACTCCTTCATGTTCTTGGTGGAGCCGCTGAACTCGGTGCGGTAGCCCGGCGGCAGGGCGATGCCGTCGACCACGCGCTGGATCTCGGCCGACACCTCGCCGGCCGAGCGGCCGTAGACGTTGGCGCTGAAGGACACCTCGCGGTTGAGGTTGCGGCGGTTGATCTGGTTCGGACCGGTGCCTTCCACGATGTCGGCCACCTGCGCCAGCGGCACGGTGCGCACGCTGCCGTCGGCCGCGTTGCCCACGCTGAGCGGCAGCTGCAGCAGGTCCTGCGTGCGCTGGCGCTGCGGCGGGGGCAGGCGCACCACTACGTCGTAGGTCTCGCCGTTCTGGGCGCGCCAGTTGCCAACGGTGGTGCCGGCCACCAGGGTGCGCAGGCTGTTGCCGATGGCCTTGGTGGACAGGCCGAGGTCGGAGGCCAGGTCGCGCCTGAGCACCACGTCCACCGTGGGCTTGTCGGGCTTGAGGCTGGAGTCCAGGTCCACCAGGCCGACGATGGGCCGCAGCCGCTCGGTGATCAGCGCGCTCAGGCGCTCCAGCTCGTCGAGGTCGTCGCCCTGCAGCGAAAACTCGATCTGCTTGCCGCCGCCCACGGCGTCGAGCAGGCCGGCGTGCGTGACGGTGATGCCGGGCACCGCGCGCAGCCGGTCGCGCAGCAGGGCCGACATGGCGTCGGCGCTGAGCGTGCGGTCCTTGCGGTCCACCAGGCGCACGTAGGTGCTGGCGTACATCGAGCCCTGCGCGTTGCCGGTGTTGATGGTGGTGAGCGTGTACCGCACCTCGGGGAAGGTGCGCAGGACGGCCTCGACCTCGCGCGCCTTGGCCTCGGTGGCGGGCAGGGAGCTGCCTACTGGCGTGTGGTAGCTGACCGAGGTCTCGGAGAAGTCCGCCTTGGGCACGAACTCGGTGCCCAGCAGCGGCAGCAGGGCCAGGCTGGCGACGAAGGTGGCCAGGGCCAGGGCCAGCGTGGCCAGCTTGTGCCGCAGCGACCAGCGCAGCGCGGCCTGGTAGCCGTCGGCGAGGTCGTCCTGGAAGCGGTCGAACCAGTGCGTCACGCGGCCCAGGGTGCGGTCGTAGAGCGAGCGGCCAGGCGGCTGGCCGTGCGTGTCGATGGCCGGGTCGTGCCACACCGAGGACAGCATCGGGTCCAGCGTGAAGCTCACGAACATGGAGATCAGCACGGCCGCGACCATGGTGATGCCGAACTCGTGGAAGAACTTGCCGATGATGCCGCCCATGAAGCCGATGGGCAGGAACACCGCCACGATGGACAGCGTGGTGGCCAGCACCGCCAGGCCGATCTCCTGCGTGCCTTCCATGGCGGCCTGGTAGGGCGTCTTGCCCATCTGCACGTGGCGCACGATGTTCTCGCGCACCACGATGGCGTCGTCGATCAGCAGGCCCACCGAGAGCGTGAGCGCCATCAGCGTGATCATGTTGATCGTGAAGCCCAACGCGTTCATCACGAAGAAGGTGCCGATGATGGCGATGGGCAGGGTGAGCCCGGTGATGACCGTTGAGCGCCAGGAGTTGAGGAACAGGAAGACGATCAGCACGGTGAGGATGGCGCCCTCGATCAGCGTCTGGCGCACGTTCTGCACCGACACGCGGATCGGTCGCGCGCCATCGGCGATGGGCTCCAGCCGTACGCCGGGCGGCAGCTCGGGCTTGACCGCGGTCAGTGCCGCGTTCAGGCCGTCGACCACCGCGATGGTGTTCTCGTCCTGCGCCTTCTGCACCTGCAGCAACAAGGTGCGCTGGCCGTTGTAGAGCGACAGGCTCTCGACTTCCTGGGTGCCGTCGCTCACGCGCGCCACCTGGCCCAGCTTGATGGGCAGGCCGCCGCGGCGGGCGACGATGATGTCGTCGAAATCGCGCGGGTTGGCCAGGCGCGAGAGCACCTGCACCACGCGCTCGGACTCGCCGGTCTTGAGCGTGCCCACGGGCAGGTCCTGGTTTTCGCTGAGGACGGCGGCGTTGATCTGCTCGGTGGTCACGCCCATCGCCCGCATGGCGGCCGGGTCGAGTTCGATGTTGATGGCGCGCCGCGTGGCGCCCACCAGCGTGACCGAGCCCACGCCGCGCACGTTCTCCAGCCGCTTCTTGAGCACCTGGTCGGCCCAGGTGGACAGCTCCACGGCCGACATCGCGCGGCCGTCCACCGCCTCGGGCACCACGGCCACCGACCAGATGGAGCGGCTGGCGGGGTCGAAGCGCAGCACGCGCGGCTCGTCCACCTCGTCGCGCAGCAGCGGGCGCAGGATGCCGATCTTCTCGCGCACGTCGTCGGCGGCCTTGCGGCCATCCACGGTGAGCTGGAACTCGATGATCACCACCGAGTTGCCTTCGTAGCTGCGCGAGGTGAGGCTGTTCACGCCCGCGATGGCGTTGACGGCTTCCTCGACCTTCTTGGTCACCTCGGACTCGACGATCTCGGGCGAGGCGCCGGGGTAGGTGGTGGTGACCACCACGACCGGAAAGTCGATGTTGGGGAACTGGTCCACCTGCAGGCGCTGCAGGGAGAACGCGCCCAGCACCACGAAGGCCAGCATGACCATGGTGGCGAAGACCGGGTTGCGCAGCGAGACCTGGGTGAACCACATGGCGTGTCGCGCTCCCGGGGCTCAGGGCTTGGCCGCGGCGGCCAGGTTCACGCGCGTGCCGTCGCGGATGGCGCCGGCCGTGGCCGCCAGCACGGTGTCGCCCTCGGCCAGGGCGGGCACCGCCTGGTGGGGCACGCCGTCCACGCTGCCCGTGGGCGCGGGCGTCAGGGCCACGTGCTTGACCACGCCGTCGCGCAGCACCTGCACGTAGGGCTCGGGCCGGTCGTTGCGGATGGCCGACACCGGCACGGCCGGGGCCTCGACCGTGCCGGCCACGATCCCGCCGCGCGCGAACAGGCCCTGGCGCATGCCCGGCTGGGCGGTCAGCCGCAGGTAGACCAGCACGCTGCGGCTGCCGGCCTGCACGCTGGGGTTGATGCGCGCCACCGCGGCGTTCACCGGTTCGGGCAGGCCCTCCACCACCAGGCGCGCGCGCTGGCCCGGGGCGATGCGCGCGGCGTCGGCCGGGCTCAGCGCGGCCTCCACCTCAAAGGCCGAGAGGTCCACCACCTCGAGCACGCGGGTGTCGACGCCCACGCGCTCGCCGTTGCGCACCGGCCGGCTGGCGATCTGGCCGGCGATGGGCGAGCGCAGCACCGTGTCGGCGAGCGATTTGCGTGCGATGTCCAGCGCGGCCATGGCCGCGCGGTGGTTGGCCTCGGCCGCGGCCAGGTTGGCCTGCGAGGTGTCCAGCGCGGTGGCCGAGATGAAGCCCTGCTGCACCAGGGCCTGGTTGTTGTTCTGGTTGCGCTGCGCGATGCGCACCTGCGCCAGCGCCGACTCGGCCTGCTGCTCGGCCTGTCGCACGCGCGCCTGCGGCTCGGTCGGGTCGATGCGCGCGACCACCTCGTTGGCGGCCACGCTGTCGCCCTCGCGCTTGTTCAGGCCTTGCAGCTCGCCGGCCACGCGCGCCTTGATGGCCACGGTTTGCACCGCCACCAGCGAACCTGAGACCTCGGCCGTTTGCTGCAGCGCGAGGCGGCGCACCGTGAACACGTCGCGCGCGGCGACCTCGTAGACCGGCGCGGTCTGCAGGGCCTGGGCGGCGGCGTTCGCCTGCGCGGCCTGGGCGCTGCGCTTGTGCAGCGCGCGCACCACGCCCAAGGCCAGCGCGGCCACGGCCAGCCCGGCCAGGGCCCAGTAGAGGGTCTTTCGCAGACGGGAGGTGGTCATGGGGAAACCTTCGCGCGGCGCGCTGTGGTGCGGGCCCTTTTGGGCGGTCGTGCGGGGCTCATCGCGGGCGTTTGAGCATGCCGCTCAGGATCAGGTCGACCTGGGTGTCGATGAAGGTCAGGGGATCGATCTGCTGCGAGGGCGGGGCGCAGGGCGTCATGGCGTGTTTCCACATGAGCAGGAAGATCATGGGCGCGATCAGGCTGTAGACCGCGTAGTCGAGCGGCATCTCGCGGAAGTCGCCGCGGTCGATGCCGCGCTGCAGGATGCGCTTGATCAGCTCGTGGCCCGGGGCGACCACCTCGTTCTGGTAGAAGCTGGCGATCTCGGGGAAGGTGCCCGCCTCGGCCATGACGAGCTTGGTGATGCCCGACGCGGGCGTCATGCCCACGCGCTCCCACCAGGTGTGCATGGCGTAGCGCACCAGCTCCACGCTGTCGCCCTGGAACTCGGCCAACTCGTTCGACCATTCCGGAAAGCGGCCCGCGACGGTTTCGCGCACCACGGCCTTGAACAGGTCTTCCTTGCTGGGGAAATACAGGAACAGCGTGCCCTTGGACACCCCGGCGCGCGCGGCCACCTCCTCGACGCGCGTGGCGGCGAAGCCCTTCTCGACGAACAGGGCCAGGGCCGCCTCGATCAGCTCACCCGGGCGCGCTTCCTTGCGGCGGGCGCGGCGCGGGACCTCGGCGGGCGGTGACGGGGGGGGGGCGGGCATGGGGCGCTAGTTACTGACCGATGGGTTATTAATATACCCCAGCCGCCCATGCGGCGTGCCGCCTGGGCCCAGTCGGGGCCGGCGCCAGCGCACGCCCGCCGGCGCGGGCTCAGCCCAGCTTGATGCCCACCCGCGTGATCCGGCTCGCGTCCATCTCGCGCACGCTGATTTCGGCCTTGCCCAGTTCCGCCACGTCGCCCACCACCGGCGGGCGGTGCAGTTCGTTGCGCAGCCACTGGCCCACCGTCTGGTCCGATTCGCCGGGTACCGGCAGCCCGTAGAAGCCGCACAGCCCCTCCAGCGGCGTGTTGGCGTCGAGCACGAAGTCGCCGAACACCAGGCGGGCTTCTTCGGTGTCGTCCAGGTCCGGCAGGGCCACGTGGGCGCGGCGCGCCGCCAGGCCGATGGTGGAGCCCTGCAGCAGCAGGGACGTGAGCACCACCACGAAGGCGACGTCCAGGAACCCGTGCGCGCCGGGCACGCCGGCCATCATGGGGAACACCGCCAGCACGATGGGCACCGCGCCGCGCAGGCCCACCCAGGCGATGAAGCCGATTTCGTGCGGCGAGAAGTGAAAAGGCCTGAGGCACAGCCACACCGCCACCGGCCGTGCCACCAGCATCAGCACCAGCGACACGCCCAGGGCCGGCAGCAAGGTGTCCATCATTTCGCTGGGCGACACCAGCAGGCCCAGCAGCAGGAACATGCCGGCCTGCGCCAGCCAGGCGTAGCCGTCCATGGCCGAGAGCGAGGAGCGCACCAGCCGGCGCGCGCGGTTGCCCGCCACCACGCCCATGGCGTAGACCGCCAGGAAGCCCGAGCCGCCCAGCCAGGTGGTGAGCGCGAACACCGCCAGCCCACCCGAGACGATGAGCAGGGCGCGGATGCCGCCGCCGCCGTCGGCGCCGCGCCCCAGGCGCTTGAGCAGCTCGGCCAGGCCCCAGCCGCTGCCCAGGCCCATGGCCGCGCCCCAGCCAAACTGCAGCAGCAGCGACCAGGCGATGCCGCCCAGCGTGACCTCGTTCGCCACCGCGTTGCCCAGGGCCAGCGCCACGCCGATGAAGGCCAGGGTGAGGTAGACCGCCATCGGGTCGTTCATGCCCGACTCGATCTCCAGCGTGGCGGCCACGCGCTCGTTGAGCCGAACGCCGGACGACTTC
>NZ_MKSS01000101.1:0-3056 GCF_001897365.1 Hydrogenophaga sp. 70-12 | reverse complement strand
CACGGCGAGCTGAGCGCCGAGGCGCTGCAGGCGCGCTACGCCAGCGCCGACCTGTTCGTGCTGGCCTCGCTGCACGAGGGCTTCGGCATGGTCGTCAACGAGGCCCTGATGCACGGCCTGCCTATCGTGGCCAGCCGCGCGGGCGCGCTGGCGCAGACCGTGCCGGCGGGGGCCGGCCTGCTGGTGCCGCCCGGCGACGCGGGCGCCTGGCGGGCCGCGCTGGCCACGGCCATCGCCGACCGGACCTTGCGCGAACGCTGGGCCGACGCCGCGTGGCAGGCCGCGCGGGCGCTGCCGTCCTGGGACCAGCAGGCCGAGCGCTTCGAGGCCGTGCTGGACCGCGTGTGGGGGCTGGCGTGGTGAAGGCCCGCGGCGCGCGCTTCAGCGCCGGCTGGCTCGCGCTGCGCGAGCCCTTCGACGCGGCCGCGCGCGACACGGCCGCCGCGCGGCTGCTGCCACCCCTGCTGGCATGCCGGCCCGCCGACGGCCCCTGGCGCGTGATCGACCTGGGCTGCGGCACGGGCGCCAACCTGCGCTGGCTGGCGCCGCGCCTGGGCGGCGCGCAGCAGTGGCTGGTGCTCGACCACGACGCCGCGCTGCTGCGGCGATGGGCGTCGCAGCCCGGATTCGAACCGATCGCGGGCGACCGGCTGCGATGGCGGGACGGCGGCGTGGAGATCGTGCGCCGGCGTCTCGATCTCGCGCGCGATCTGCCCACGCTGCCCTGGCACGCGGCCCACCTGGTCACCGCCTCGGCCCTGCTCGATCTGGTGGGGGCCGATTGGCTGCGGCAACTGGCCGCGCTGGCGGCAGCGGCCCGCGTGCCGCTGCTCCTGTCGCTCAGCGTGGATGGCCGCCACCACTGGGGCCCGGCGGACGCGGACGATGGCGCCATCCAGCGCCTCTTCGCCGCCCACCAGCAAGGCGACAAGGGCTTCGGCCCCGCGCTGGGCGCGCGGGCGGTGCCGCGGCTGGCCGCTCGCCTGCGCGAGCAGGGCTACCGTGTGCGGCTCGCGCGCAGCGACTGGCGCATCGGGGGGGACGGCCTGGCCCTGCAGCGCGCGCTGATCGAAGGCATGGCGCGCGCCGCCGCCGAGCAGGACCCGTCGCAGGCGGCGCGGGTGGGGGCGTGGCGGCAGCGCCGCCTGGCGCTCGCGGCCACGGGGCGCGTGCGCGTGGGGCACCTGGAGCTGCTGGCGGTACCGGCGTAGCGCTCAGCCCAGCGCCGCGAGGTCCAGATCCCAGAGCATGTCGTCGCCCAGCACCACCAGGCGCGCGGGCGGGCGGGGGCACTCCGCCATCACCTCGCGCGCGGGCACGCGCAGGCCGCGCCGGCCGTCGCCCACCAGCACCGGCGCCACCGACAGGTGCAGCCGCTGCAGGACGCCGGCCGCGAAAAAGCGCGACACCGTGACGCCGCCGCCTTCCACGAAGAGCACGCGCAGACCCCGTTCGGCCAGCGCGGCGAGCAGGCGCCGCGCGTCGGGGCCGCGCGCTTCGCCGGGCCCCGCGCTCAGTCCGGCCACGGGCAGCACCTCGGCGCCGGGCGCGCCGCGGCCCAGGCGCTCGCGCGCCCGGGCCGCGTGGCGTGCGTCGCACAGCCACAGCGTGGGGGACTGGCCATCGCGCAGCGCGCGCGAGGTGCCGTCGAGCCGGGCCTCGGGGTCCAGCAGCAGGCGCACCGGGTTCGGGCCGGGCACGCGGCGCGTGGTGAGCTGGGGGTTGTCGATGGCCACCGTGCCGGCGCCCACCAGCACCGCGTCGCAGAGCGCGCGCAGGCGGTGCAGGTGCACCAGGCTGTGCGCCCCGTTCACGTAGTAGGAGTCGCCCGTCGCCGTGGCCACGAAGCCGTCGAGGCTCTGGCCCATCTGGGCCACCACCCAGGGCGCGCCGCGGGCGGCGCGCGCGTCGAGCAAGGGTTTGTAAAGATCGAAAAGGGCGGCGGCGCGGGCGCTCACCGGGCCCCGGATGCACCAGCCGCCGTCCGCCCGCCAGGCCAGCGTGGCGCGTCGGGACGCCGGCACCGCGCGGCCCTCGCGCGCCGCCAGCACCTGCTCCCACAGGGCCGGCCAGTCGGCCGGCACGTCCGACAGCGCGGCCGAGCCGGGCTCGTTGGGGGCTGGGGCAGGGCGCGCGGACCGGGGGCTGGACGGCATGCGGCCATCATCGCATCGGGTTCGCCGAACGCCTACCCAGGGCCGGCCCCGATGGCGGCGCGGGCGCCGCTCACCAGCGCGGCGTGTAGTAGGGGTCGTCGCCGGCCGCGCCGGCGCCCGCATCGCCCGGCCACATGGCCTGCCAGCCCAGCGCGGCCAGCACGGGAATGGCCGCCAGCAGCGCCACCACCAGCGGCCGCCAGCGCCAGTGCCGCGCGGCCCCGGCCCGGCGGGCCAGCCACCAGGGCGCCGTGAGCGCGAGCAGCAGCAGGGCCGGCACGCCCGCCGGCACCTGCCCACTGAGCAGGTTGAGGCAGAGCAGGGCCAGGGCCGCGCTGGCCAGCGGCATCAGCGCGGCGGCCCCCACGCGCACCCCCGCGCGTGGTCCGGTCCAGGCCCACAGGCCCAGCACGGCGGTGGCGACGGCCGCCATCAGCGCCAGCTGCGCCAGCAGCAGCGAACCCGCCAGGACCCCCATGCCCACCAGGCCCATCAGCAGCACCGCCAAGGCCCCGGCCGAGCCGGCCGCTGCTGTGGGCTCGGCGCCCGGCGCTTCGGTGGACCACGCCAACACGCCCAGCGCCAGCGCGCCGCCGCCGGCCGCCAGCAGCAGGCGCAGCGGCGAGGCCAGCCCCAGCAGCCAGGCTGAGGCGGCGCCCCAGGCCAAGGCCGCCAGCAGCCAGGGCCACATCGGATGGTGGCGGGCGGCGGGGCGCGTGCTGGCCAGGGCCAGCGCGGGGACCATGGCCAACAGGCTCGCCAGCACCACCCAGGGCAGCTTGTGCGCCTGGCTGGACGCCGGCCAGCTCAGGCCGGGCCAGGCGGCCAGGGCCAGCACCAGGCCCAGCGCCGCGCCCAGCGAGACCCAGGGCCCGCGCGCGGTGCCCAGACCCGCACGCA
>NZ_MKSS01000100.1:0-3007 GCF_001897365.1 Hydrogenophaga sp. 70-12 | reverse complement strand
GGCGCCGTCGTTGATGGAGGAGCTGGAGGCGGCGGTGATGGTGCCGTCCTTCTTGAACGCCGGCTTGAGCGCGGGGATCTTGTCGAGCTTGATCTTGCCCGGGCCTTCGTCGATGGAGACCACGCGCTCGCCGCTGCGGTCCTTCACGGTGACGGCGGCGATCTCCTTGGCGAAGGCACCGCTCTCGGTGGCGGCCTTGGCGCGCGACACCGAGGCGGTGGCGAAGGCGTCCTGCTGCTCGCGCGTGAAGGCGTACTTGGCGGCGCAGTCCTCGCCGAAGGTGCCCATGCTGCGGCCGGGTTCGTAGGCGTCTTCCAGGCCGTCGAGCATCATGTGGTCGAAGATGCGGTCGTGGCCCATGCGGTAGCCGCCGCGGCCCTTGAGCATGAGGTAGGGCGCGTTGGTCATGCTTTCCATGCCACCGGACACCATGAGCTGGGCGCTGCCGGCCATCAGCATGTCGTGCGCCAGCATGGTGGCCTTCATGCCGGAGCCGCACATCTTGGACAGCGTGACCGCGCCGGTGGACAGCGGCAGCCCGCCCTTGAGCGCGGCCTGGCGCGCGGGCGCCTGGCCCTGGCCGGCCATCAGGCAGTTGCCGAACAGCAGCTCGTCGACGCCCTTGGGGTCGACGCCGCTGCGTTCGATGGCGGCCTTGATGGCGACGCCGCCGAGGTCGTGCGCGGCCAGCGGCGAGAAGTCGCCCTGGAAGGCGCCCATGGGCGTGCGCGCGGCGCCGAGGATAACGATGGGATCGGACATGGTGTACTCCTTGGTTCGAAAGATCGGTCGAGAACGGTGGCGGCGCGCGGGCGGCGGAACTCAGCCGCGCGAGCGGTCCTTCACGCCGGCCACGGCCTGGCGGTGCACCGCCTCCAGGTCGGCGTTGCCGCGCACGGTCATGCGCAGGTCCTGCACCAGGCCGTCCTTGAGGCCGTAGACCCAGCCGTGCAGAGCCACGGCCTGGCCGCGTTCCCAGGCGTCCTGCAGCACCGTGGTCTGCGCGACGTTGACCACCTGCTCGATGGCGTTGAGTTCGCACAGCGCGTCGTGGCGGTGCGCCTCGGGCAGCGCGGACAGCAGCGTGGCATGCTTGTCGCGCACGTCCTTGATATGGCGCAACCAGTTGTCCGCCAGCCCCACGCGGGTGTCGCGCAACGCGGCCTGCACGCCGCCGCAGCCGTAGTGGCCCACCACCATGAGGTGCTCAACCTTGAGCACGTCCACCGCGAACTGGACGGTGGACAGGCAGTTCAGGTCGGTCGGCACCACCACGTTGGCCACGTTGCGGTGCACGAAGACCTCGCCCGGGTCCAGGCCGGTGATTTGGTTGGCGGGCACGCGGCTGTCGGAACAGCCGATCCACATGTAGCGTGGGCTCTGCTGCTGCGAGAGCTTGGTGAAGAAGCCGGGGCGTTCGGCCTCGATCTGGGCCGCCCAGCGCCGGTTGTGATCCAGCAGGTGTTGAAGGTCGTCGCTCATGGAAGGATTGTGCTGCCTGCCGCCCGCCGGGCGGCTTACATGGTTTCGGCGAAGAGTTCGCGGCCGATGAGCATGCGGCGGATCTCGCTGGTGCCGGCGCCGATCTCGTAGAGCTTGGCGTCGCGCCACAGGCGGCCCAGGGGGTACTCGTTGATGTAGCCGTTGCCGCCGAAGATCTGCACGCCTTCGCCGGCCATCCAGGTGGCCTTCTCGGCCGTCCACAGAATGACGGAGGCGCAGTCCTTGCGCACGCGGCGCACGTGCTCGCTGCCCAGCGTGTCCAGGTTCTTGGCCACCGTATAGGCGAAGCTGCGCGCGGCCTGCAGCACGGTGTACATGTCGGCCACCTTGCCCTGGATGAGCTGGAACTCGCCGATGCTCTGGCCGAACTGCTTGCGGTCGTGGATGTAGGGCACCACGTTGTCCATCACCGCCTGCATGATGCCCAGCGGCCCGCCGCTGAGCACGGCGCGCTCGTAGTCCAGCCCGCTCATGAGCACCTTGGCGCCGTTGTTGAGGCCGCCCAGGATGTTCTCCGCCGGCACCTCCACGTTCTGGAACACCAGCTCGCCGGTGTGGCTGCCGCGCATGCCCAGCTTGTCGAGCTTCTGCGCGATGGAGAAGCCCTTCATGCCCTTCTCGATGAGGAAGGCCGTGACGCCGCGCGCGCCCAGCTCGGGCTCGCTCTTGGCGTAGACCACCAGGGTGTCGGCGTCGGGGCCGTTGGTGATCCACATCTTGCTGCCGTTGAGCAGGTAGTAGCCGCCCTTGTCCTCGGCCTTGAGCTTCATGCTGATGACGTCGGAGCCCGCGCCGGGCTCGCTCATGGCCAGCGCGCCCACGTGCTCGCCACTGATGAGCTTGGGCAGGTACTTCTGCCGCTGCGCGTCGTTGCCGTTGCGCTTGATCTGGTTGACGCACAGGTTGGAGTGCGCGCCGTAGGACAGGCCGACCGAGGCGCTGGCGCGGCTGATCTCTTCCATGGCGACCATGTGCGCGAGGTAGCCCATGTTGGCGCCGCCGTAGGTGTCGGGCACGGTGATGCCCAGCACGCCGAGCTCGCCCATCTTGCGCCACAGGTCCATGGGGAACTGGTCGCTGCGGTCGATCTCGGCCGCGCGCGGCGCGATCTCGGCCTGCGCGAAGTCGCGCACGGCGTCGCGCAGGGCGTCGATGTCCTCGCCAAGCTGGAAGTCGAGGCCGGGCAGTTGGGTCATGGCAAGTCTCCTGTGGGTGTTGGTGTGGGAGGTGTCAGCCGCGCACCTTGTCGCGGCCCAGAACGGTCATGAGGGTGCAGCCCATGGTGGCCACGAGCTTCTCCCGGCCCTCGTGCAGGGCATAGGCCTGGCCTTCGGCCACGGTGACGGTGCGCCCGGGCTTGATGACCGTGCCGACCATGCGGAAGGACTCGCCCTGCGCGGGCGCGAGCAGGTTGATCTTGAACTCGATGGTGAGCACGGCGGCGTCGGCCGGCATGAGCGAAAACCCCGCGTAGCCGCAGGCCGAGTCGAGCGCCGTGGACACC
>NZ_MKSS01000099.1:0-4838 GCF_001897365.1 Hydrogenophaga sp. 70-12 | reverse complement strand
GAGGTGGTCGAGGTCAAGAACGGCCAGAAGCGCACCACCGAGCGCAAGTTCTTCCCCGGCTACGTGCTGGTGGAAATGGTGATGGACGACGACACCTGGCACCTGATCAAGCACACCAACAAGGTGACGGGCTTCGTCGGTGGCGCCAAGAACCGCCCGGTGGCCATTTCCGAAGAGGACGTCCAGAAGATCGTCAGCCAGATGCAGGAAGGCACCGACAAGCCCCGCCACAAGGTGGAGTTCGTCGTCGGCGAGTACGTGCGCGTCAAGGAAGGCCCGTTCACCGACTTCAACGGCACGGTCGAAGAAGTCAACTATGAGAAGAACAAGATGCGCGTGTCGGTGACCATCTTCGGTCGCGCCACGCCCGTCGAGCTCGAATTCAGCCAGGTCGAGAAGACCTGACGCTATCCAGGCGCAGGTGGGTCGGCCCGACACCTGCGCCCTTGTCTTTACCGGGTCCCAACCGCGAGGAGGTGGCTTGAAACCCGCCGTTTGCACTCGCAGGAGCTGAAAAATGGCGAAGAAAATCGTCGGCTTCATCAAGCTGCAAGTGCCAGCTGGTAAGGCCAACCCCTCCCCCCCGATCGGTCCGGCGCTGGGTCAGCGCGGCCTCAACATCATGGAGTTCTGCAAGGCGTTCAACGCTCAGACCCAGGGTGTGGAGCCGGGCCTGCCGCTGCCGGTGGTGATCACCGCGTTCGCGGACAAGAGCTTCACCTTCATCATCAAGACGCCGCCGGCGACCACCTTGATCAAGAAGGCCATCAAGCTCGAGAAGGGCTCCTCGGTGCCCAACAAGAACAAGGTCGGCAAGATCACCCGGGCCCAGCTCGAGGAAATCGCCAAGACCAAGATGAAGGACATGACCGCCGCCGATCTGGACGCGGCCGTCAAGACCATCGCCGGTTCTGCCCGTTCGATGGGCGTGATCGTGGAGGGCGTGTAAATGGCCAAGCTCACCAAAAAACAGAAAGCGCTCGAAGGCAAGGTCGACAGCACCAAGCTGTACCCGCTGGCCGACGCGCTGAAGATCGTCAAGGAAGCCGCCACCGCCAAGTTCGATGAGTCCATCGACGTGGCGATCCAGCTCGGCGTGGACGCGAAGAAGTCCGACCAGGTGGTGCGTGGCGCCGTCGTGATGCCCAACGGCACTGGCAAGACCAAGCGCGTGGCGGTGTTCGCCCAGGGCGCCAAGGCCGAAGAGGCCAAGGCCGCCGGCGCCGACATCGTCGGCATGGACGACCTGGCGGCCGACATCAAGGCCGGCAACATGAACTTCGACGTCGTGATCGCCTCCCCCGATGCCATGCGCATCGTGGGTACCCTGGGTCAGGTGCTCGGCCCGCGCGGTCTGATGCCCAACCCCAAGGTCGGCACCGTGACGCCCGACGTGGCCACCGCGGTGAAGAACGCCAAGGCCGGCCAGGTGCAGTTCCGCGTCGACAAGGCCGGCATCGTGCACGGCACGATCGGCCGCCGCTCGTTCGACGCCGAGAAGCTCCAGGGCAACCTGGTGGCGCTGCTCGACGCGCTGAACAAGGCCAAGCCGGCCACCAGCAAGGGCATCTACCTGCGCAAGGTGGCTGTGTCGTCGACGATGGGTGTCGGTGTCCGCGTGGACACCCAGACCATCTCGGCGTGATGAATTCGGGCGCCCTCGGGCGCCTGGGTGTGGTGGGTTTGCGGCGCGCCTTCGGGTGCTCCGCGAAGCCATCCAAGACCGTTGGCGCCGGCCCTCGTGGGTCGGCTTAATCGACAAGGCCAACGCAGATGGCGATCCCGCCGCTGAAGGATTCGAGAGTGTCCTGCAACGGTTGATCGCTGCAATGAGGCGTGTGGCGGGTGGTGACACCCCCGCACATTGAAGGAGTGAACCTTGAGTCTGAATCGCAGTGAGAAAGAAGCGGTCATCACCGAAGTGACCGGCCTCGCCGCCAAAGCTCAAACCCTCGTGATGGCGGAGTACCGCGGCATCACGGTCGCTTCCATGGACAAGCTGCGCGTGAGCGCCCGCAACAGCGGCGTGAGCCTGAGTGTGTTGAAAAACACCCTGGCCCGTCGTGCGGTCGCCGGCAGCCCGTTCGAGGTGGTGGCCGAGCAGATGGCCGGCCCGCTCGTCTACGGCTTCTCCGAAGACCCCGTGGCCGCCGCGAAAGTGGTGGCCGATTTCGCGAAGACCAACGACAAGCTGGTCATCCGCGGCGGTGTCTACGCGGGCAAAGCCCTGGACGTCGACGGTGTGAAGCAGCTCGCCAGCATCCCCTCGAAAGAGGTCCTGCTCGCGCAGCTTTGTGGCCTGCTCAAGTCGCCGATCTCGCGCACCGCGGTGGTGCTCGGCGCGCTGGCCAAGAAAAAAGGCGAAGGCGAAACGGCTGCCGCCTGACGGCCGCAGCTTCCCGCAAACATCAACCGATTGATTGGAAATTCAAATGGCATTCGATAAAGACGCATTTCTGACGGCCCTGGACAGCATGTCCGTCATGGAACTCAACGACCTGGTGAAAGCCATCGAAGAGAAGTTCGGCGTGAGCGCCGCCGCCATGGCCGCCCCGGCCGCCGGTGGTGCGGGTGGTGGCGCCGCCGCCGCCGCGGAAGAGAAGACCGAGTTCAACGTGGTGCTGGCCGAAGCCGGTGCCAACAAGGTTGCCGTGATCAAGGCCGTGCGCGAAATCACCGGCCTGGGTCTGAAGGAAGCCAAAGACCTGGTCGACGGCGCCCCGAAGAACGTGAAGGAAGGCATCGCCAAGGCCGACGCCGAAGCCGCCGTGAAGAAGCTGGTGGAAGCCGGCGCCAAGGCCGAGCTCAAGTAAATCGGCCCGGGCCTACCGCGCAACCCGATTTCGGCGCTCCGGTGCTCACCGTCCTTCGGTACGGTTGCGCTCCTCGCTCCGACCTCGGGCCGCTCGCGACGGCCCGCATCCGATTTACACAGGCAGGTGCATAGCCTGCCTTTTGCGCTTTCAGAGCGCACCTGAAAACCAGCCCGAAACTGGTTTTCAAGTGTTTTCTGAACCCGACTGCAGAAGACCACTTGGTTCGGGCCCGCGTGCAACGCGCGGGCCGTCCGCCATCGGTTGGTAGAGGCCAGCCACCAAGCTCGTCAGCGCAGCGCGCCGCTGACCGACAGTCGCCAAGACCTCAAGCCCGGAGATCTCATGGCATCGAAGTACTCATACACCGAACGCAAGCGCATCCGAAAAAGTTTCGGCACGCGCGAGAACGTGCTCGCCATCCCTTATCTGCTGCAGATGCAGAAGGATGCCTACACCGCCTTCCTGCAGGCGGACGTGATCCCCAAGCAGCGCACCACCGAAGGCCTTCAGGCCGCATTCACCGCCGCCTTCCCGATCGTCTCGCACAACGGTTTCGTCGAGATGAAGTTCGTGGAATACAACCTGGCCAAGCCCGCGTTCGACGTGCGCGAATGCCAGACGCGCGGCCTGACCTTCGCCTCCGCCGTGCGCGCCCGCGTGCAGCTCATCATCTACGACCGCGAGTCCTCCACGCCGCAGTCCAAGGTGGTCAAGGAAGTGAAGGAGCAAGAGGTCTACATGGGCGAAGTGCCGCTCATGACCGACAAGGGCTCCTTCATCATCAACGGCACGGAGCGCGTGATCGTCTCGCAGCTGCACCGCTCGCCGGGTGTCTTCTTCGAACACGACAAGGGCAAGACGCACAGCTCGGGCAAGCTGCTGTTCTCGGCCCGCATCATTCCCTACCGCGGCTCCTGGCTGGACTTCGAATTCGACCCGAAGGACGTGCTGTTCTTCCGCGTCGACCGTCGCCGCAAGATGCCGGTCACGATCCTGCTCAAGGCCATCGGCCTGACGCCGGAGACCATCCTGGCGAACTTCTTCGTCAACGACCACTTCCGCATCATGGACAGCGGTGCGCAGATGGCCTTCGTGCCCGAGCGCCTGCGCGGCGAAGTGGCGCGCTTCGACATCACCGACAAGTCGGGCAAGGTGGTGGTGGCCAAGGACAAGCGCATCACCGCGCGCCACACGCGCGAGCTGGAGCAGTCGGGCACCACGCACGTGAGCGTGCCCGAGGACTTCCTCATCGGTCGCGTGGTGGCCAAGAACATCGTTGACCCGGACAGCGGCGAGATCATCGCCAAGGCCAACGAGGAAATCACCGAAGCCCTGCTCAAGAAGCTGCGCGCCGCCGCCATCCAGGAACTGGCCTGCATCTACACCAACGAGCTGGACCAGGGCGCCTACATCAGCCAGACCCTGCGCATCGACGAGACCGCCGACGAGTTCGCCGCGCGCGTGGCCATCTACCGCATGATGCGCCCCGGCGAGCCGCCGACGGAGGACGCGGTGCAGGCCCTGTTCCACCGCCTGTTCTACAACCCGGACACCTACGACCTCTCGCGCGTGGGCCGCATGAAGTTCAACGCCCGCGTGGGCCGCGACGAGGCCACCGGCCCCATGGTGCTGTCCAACGACGACATCCTGGCCGTGGTCAAGATCCTGGTGGACCTGCGCAACGGGCGTGGCGAAGTCGACGACATCGACCACCTGGGCAACCGCCGCGTGCGCTGCGTCGGTGAACTGGCCGAGAACCAGTACCGCACCGGCCTCGCCCGCATCGAGAAGGCGGTGAAGGAGCGTCTGGGCCAGGCCGAGCAAGAGCCGCTGATGCCGCACGACCTGATCAACTCCAAGCCGATCTCCGCGGCGCTCAAGGAGTTCTTCGGTGCCTCGCAGCTGTCGCAGTTCATGGACCAGACCAACCCGCTGGCCGAGATCACGCACAAGCGCCGCGTCTCGGCCCTGGGCCCGGGCGGTCTGACGCGCGAGCGCGCCGGCTTCGAGGTGCGCGACGTG
>NZ_MKSS01000098.1:0-17328 GCF_001897365.1 Hydrogenophaga sp. 70-12 | reverse complement strand
GTTTCGCCGACGTGGCCAAGAACTGCATGCTGCAGAGCTTCCACCAGAGCGGCGAGCAGTTCGAGATCCTGTTCAACGGCGCCAAGTACAAGGCCCTCAACGGCGAACTCAAGGCCATCATCGACTACGCCGTGCAGGCCGCCAGCGCCGACATGAGCTGGAAGGCCATCCACCGCAACAGCGAGGACTACATCGAACTCAAGAAGGCCGGTGTCAAGTTCTTCAAGACGCCCGACCCGGTGCTGCGCGCGCAGCTCGCGGCCTGGGACGCGACCATCGCCAAGAAGTCCGGCGAGAACCCGCTGTTCAAGAAGGTGCTCGACTCGCAGAAGGCCTTTGCCGCCCGCGCGGGCCAGTGGCAGAACGACTACACGGTCGATTTCAAGATGGCCTACAACCACTACTTCGGCCGCGGCGCCAAGAAGAGCTGATCACCGACAGCCAGCCCAGGAAAGGGCGCCCCCTTGGGCGCCCTTTCTGTTTCCGGGGAACCCCATGCAAAAACTACTTCTCACGGTCGACGCCATATCGACCTGGTTCGGCAAGGCCTGCGCCTGGACGGTGGTGCTCCTGACGGCGCTGATCACCTGGGAGGTCTTCTCCCGCTACGTGCTCAACACCCCCCACGCCTGGGTGCTCGACGCCCAGATCATGCTGTACGGCGTGCTCTTCATGACCGCCGGCGCCTACACCCTGGCCAAGAACGGCCACGTGCGCGGCGACGTGCTCTATGGCTTCTTTCGCCCGCGCACGCAGGCCACGATCGACCTCGCGCTGTACATCCTGTTCTTTCTGCCGGGCGTCATCGCACTCACCTGGGCGGGCTGGACCTTCGCCAACGAATCGCTCGCGATCCGCGAGCAAACCTTCAACGCCGACCCGCTCCCGGTCTACCCCTTCAAGTTCTTCGTGCCCATCGCCGGCGCCTTCCTGCTGCTGCAGGGCATCGCCGAGATCATCCGTTGCGTGATCTGCCTGCGCACCGGCGCCTGGCCCAGCAAGGAAGAGGACGTCGAAGAGGTCGACGTCGACAAGCTCAAGGAAATGGTGCACGTGAAAGACGCCGACATCGAAGCCCTGGACCAGACGCTGGTCACCAAGAAAGGTGGTCAGTGATGGCGATCCGCAAGGAACTCTGGTTCGGCTTCACGCTGATGGGCATCATCGTGGCCGGCGTGCTGGCCATGGTGTTCAGCGTCGACACCATGACCAACGGCCACTACGGCCTGCTCATGCTCTCGCTGGTGGTGGTGGCCATCATGCTGGGCTTTCCCACCGCCTTCACGCTCATGGGCATGGGCATGATCTTCACCTTCTTTGCCTACCACTCGGGCAACCAGACCGCGGCCGGCGCGATCACGCAGACGCTGGATCTGATGGTGCAGCGCGCTTTCTCGGTGATGGCCAGCGACGTGCTGATCGCCATCCCCCTGTTCGTGTTCATGGGCTACCTGGTCGAGCGGGCGAACCTGATCGAGAAGCTGTTTCGCAGCCTGCACCTGTCGCTGGCGCGCGTGCCGGGCTCCCTGGCCGTGGCCACGCTGGTCACCTGCGCGGTGTTCGCCACGGCCACCGGCATCGTCGGGGCGGTGGTCACGCTCATGGGCCTGCTGGCACTGCCGCAGATGCTCAAGGGCGGCTACGACACGCGATTGGCCGCGGGCGCCATCACCGCAGGCGGCTGCCTGGGTATCCTGATCCCGCCGTCGGTGCTGCTCATCGTCTACGGCGCCACCGCCGGTGTCTCCGTGGTCAAGCTGTACGCTGGCGCGTTCTTCCCCGGACTCATGCTGGCGGGCCTGTACATCGTGTACGTGATCGTCATGGCCAAGCTCAAGCCGACCTGGGCACCGCCCCTGACGGCCGAGCAGCGGCGCGTGCCGCTGCCCGAACCGCTGCTGAAGCTGGGCGCCACCGCCGGCAAGTCGGCCCTGCTCGGCCTGCTGTCTGCGCTCAAGGGCCGCAACAACCAGGGCGTGTCCACCGGCTACCTGCTGCGCCAACTCGGCGTGGTGCTGTTGCCAGCGGTCCTGTTCGTGGCCGTGGCGGTGCTCAGCTACCCCAGCGCCAAGCCGCTGGCGGCCGATGTGCCGGCCGGTCTGGTGCCCCTGGGCCTGGGCGGCGGTGCGCCGGACAGCGGCGGCGGCCTCGCCGAGCCACCGGGCGCCGACGACCAGGGACTGGCCGAGCCCGATGGCGGACTGAGCGAGCCGCCCAGCAGCGAAGGCGGGGATGGACTCGCCGAGCCGCCTTCCGCGGACCAGCCCGAGGCGCTGGGCGAGCCCGCGACCGGCGGCCTCGCCGAGCCTTCGGCGACGCCGGCTGGCGCGGCTGACGGCACCTCGGGCGCCGACGCCGCTCAGGGCGGCGCGGGCAGTGGCTACTGGATCGGCGTGGCCGTGGGAGCGCTCGCGCTCGCCGTGTTCTACGCGCTGTTCAGCTACGCCAGGGTCGAGATCTTCAAGATGCTGCTCGCCAGCTTCTTCCCGCTGATGGTGCTCATCCTGGCCGTTCTCGGCTCCATCGTGTTCGGCCTGGCGACGCCCACCGAAGCGGCCGCTGTCGGCGCCTTCGGCGGTGTTCTCCTGGCGGCCGCCTATCGGCAGCTCACTTTCAGCGTGGTCAAGGAAAGCGTCTTCCTCACGGCCAAGACGAGTGCGATGGTGTGCTGGCTGTTCGTGGGCTCGGCCATCTTCTCGGCCGCCTTCGCGCTGCTGGGCGGACAGGAGCTGGTCGAGCAATGGGTGCTGGGCATGAACCTGTCCAAGACAGAGTTCCTGATCCTGTCGCAGGTGATCATCTTCATCCTGGGCTGGCCGCTCGAATGGACCGAGATCATCGTGATCTTCATGCCCATCTTCATCCCGCTGCTGGACAACTTCGGTGTCGACCCGCTGTTCTTCGGCCTGCTGGTGGCGCTGAACCTGCAGACCGCCTTCCTGAGCCCACCGGTGGCCATGAGCGCGTTCTACCTGAAGGGTGTCGCGCCGAAGCACGTGACGCTGAATCAGATCTTCGCCGGCATGATTCCCTTCATGGGCATACAGATCATCGCCATCGTTCTGCTGTATCTGTTCCCCGGGATCGGCCTGTGGCTGCCCTCGGTGCTCTACAACTGACCACCGCTCATCCCGCACAGGGGCGCTTCGGCGCCCCTTTTTTTCTGGTTTGCCGCTACCATTGACGTTTACGTTAACGTCAATTCAACCAAGCCCGGTTAGGGTACCCGTCGCGCCCCCGCCAAGACCCGCCATGCCCAGCCCCAGCGACCTCCGTCTGCCCTTCCCCGCGTCGGTGCTGCGCGCGCCCAAGGGCTCGGCCTGGCACCGCTGGCAGATCGACCCGGAGACCGCGCGGCCCCAGGTCTCGCTCAAGTCGCTCGATCCCGCCGAGAAGCCCTTTTCGGGCGGCGACAAGGCCGCCGACAAGGCCGCGGTGGAACGGCTGGCCGACGAGATCGACCAGTTGCAGAACGTGTTCCACCCCGACGCGCGCTACAAGCTGCTGGTGGTGCTGCAGGGCACCGACACCGCCGGCAAGGACGGCACCGTGCGCGGCGTGTTCGGCCGCACCAGCCCGCTGGGCGTGCGCACCGTGGGCTGGAAGGCGCCCAGCGAGGCCGAGCGCGCGCACGACTACCTCTGGCGCATCCACCAGGCCATGCCCGGCAACGGCGAGATCGTGGTCTTCAACCGCAGCCACTACGAGGACGTGCTGGTGCCCGTGGTCAATGGCTGGATCGACAAGGCCCAGACCCAGCAGCGCTACGCGCACATCAACGACTTCGAGCGCCTGCTGGCCGAGACCGGCACCGTGGTGCTGAAATTCATGCTGCACATCGGCTTCGACGAACAGCGCCAGCGCCTGCAGGACCGCATCGACGACCCCGAGAAGCACTGGAAGTTCAGCCTGGGCGACCTCGAGGTGCGCAAGCAGTGGGGCGCGTACCAGAAGGCCTACGAGGATTTTCTGGAAGGCACCAGCACGCCCTGGGCGCCCTGGACCGTGGTGCCCGCCAACAGCAAGACCCACCGCAACCTGATGGTCGCCACCATCGTGCGCGACACCCTGCAGCGGCTGGCGCTGCGCTTCCCGCCCGACGACCCCGCGCTGAAAAATCTGCGCGTCGAATGAATCCACCCCAGAGAGACGAGCCATGACCCAGCTGAGCGCCGACTACCAGGCCCTGACCCAGTACCGCCCCAAGCACAAGGTGCGCTTCGTCACCGCGGCCAGCCTGTTCGACGGGCACGACGCGGCCATCAACATCATGCGGCGCATCCTGCAGGGCATGGGCGCCGAGGTGATCCACCTCGGGCACAACCGCAGCGTGGACGAGGTGGTCACCGCCGCGCTGCAGGAAGACGTGCAGGGCATCGCCATCAGCAGCTACCAGGGCGGACACGTCGAGTACTTCAAGTACATGGTGGACCTGCTCAAGCAGCGCGGCGGCGCGCATATCCAGGTCTTCGGCGGTGGCGGCGGCGTGATCGTGCCGAGTGAAATCCAGGAACTGCAGGCCTACGGCGTGGCGCGCATCTACAGCCCCGAGGACGGCCAGCGCATGGGCCTGCAGGGCATGATCGGCGAGATGGTCATGCGCTGCGACCACGACCTCTCGGCGCACGCGCCCAAAGCCTTGAAGGCCATCCAGGGCCATGGCGAGATGCACTGGCGCGCGCTGGCCCAGCTCATCACCGTGATCGAGAACGGCCAGGCCGATGCCGCGCTGGTGCAGGCCGTGCGCGAGGCCGCCGCGCAGGTGAAGGTGCCGGTGCTCGGCATCACGGGCACCGGCGGCGCGGGCAAGTCCTCGCTCACCGACGAGCTCATCCGCCGCCTGCGCCTGGACCAGGGCGACGCCGCGCGCGCGGCCGTCATCAGCATCGACCCCTCGCGGCGCAAGAGCGGCGGCGCGCTGCTGGGCGACCGCATCCGCATGAACGCCATCGCGCCGTGGCAGAACGGTCCACGCGTCTTCATGCGCTCCCTGGCCACGCGCGACTTCGGCAGCGAGATCAGCGCCGCCCTGCCCGACGTGATCGCCGCCTGCAAGGCCGCGGGCTTCGACCTCGTGATCGTGGAGACCTCGGGCATCGGCCAGGGCGACGCGGCCATCGTGCCGCACGTGGATGTGCCGCTGTACGTGATGACGCCCGAGTTCGGCGCCGCCAGCCAGCTCGAGAAGATCGACATGCTGGACTTCGCCGAGTTCGTGGCCATCAACAAGTTCGACCGCAAGGGCGCGGCCGATGCCTTGCGCGACGTCGCCAAGCAGGTGCAGCGCAACAAGGAGGCCTGGGGCAAGCGAGCGGACGAGATGCCCGTCTTCGGCACCATGGCCGCGCGCTTCAACGACGACGGCGTGACCGCGCTGTACCAGGCGCTCAAGCCCCGCCTGGCCGGGCTGGGCCTGGCGCTGAAAGAAGGCAGCCTGCCCGTGGTGGACGTGCGCCACAGCACCAACCAGACCCCCGTGGTGCCGCCCGCGCGCACGCGCTACCTGGCCGAGATCGCCGACACCGTGCGCGGCTACAAGAAGTCCGTGCGCGAACAGGCGCGCCTGGCGCGTGAGATCCAGCAGCTGCAGGCCACGGCGGGCATGCTGCGCAAGGACAAGCCTGAGCGTGCCCGCGCCGCCGAAGCGGTGATCGACCTGGCCCAGGTGCGCGAACTCGACCAGGACCCGGGCGCGCGCAAGCTGCTGGCGCAGTGGCCCGACATGCAGAAGGCCTACGCGGGCGACGAGTACGTGGTGAAGATCCGCGACAAGGAGATCCGCACGGCGCTCACCACCAAAAGCCTGTCGGGCACAGTGATTCGCAAGGTCGCGCTGCCGCCCTACGAAGACCACGGCGAACTGCTCAAGTGGCTGATGCTGGAGAACGTGCCCGGCAGCTTCCCCTACACCGCCGGCACCTTCGCCTTCAAGCGCGAAGGGGAGGACCCCACGCGCATGTTCGCCGGCGAGGGCGACCCCTTCCGAACCAACCGGCGCTTCCGGCTGCTGTCCGAAGGCATGCCGGCCAAGCGCCTGTCCACCGCCTTCGACTCGGTCACGCTCTACGGCAACGACCCCGACCCGCGCCCGGACATCTACGGCAAGGTCGGCAACTCGGGCGTGAGCATCGCCACGCTGGACGACATGAAGGTGCTCTACGGCGGCTTCGACCTCTGCCACCCGGCCACCTCCGTGTCCATGACCATCAACGGCCCGGCCCCCACCATCCTGGCCATGTTCATGAACACGGCGATCGACCAGAACCTGGAGAAGTTCCAGGCCGACAACGGCCGCGAGCCCACCGCCACCGAGGCCGCCAAGATCCGCGAATGGGTGCTGGCCAATGTGCGCGGCACGGTGCAGGCCGACATCCTGAAGGAAGACCAGGGCCAGAACACCTGCATCTTCAGCACCGAGTTCAGCCTCAAGGTGATGGGCGACATCGCCAGCTACTTCGTGCACCACGACGTGCGCAACTTCTACTCGGTGTCCATCAGCGGCTACCACATCGCCGAGGCCGGGGCCAACCCGATCAGCCAGCTCGCCTTCACGCTATCGAACGGCTTCACCTTCGTGGAGGCCTACCTCGCGCGCGGCATGCACATCGACGACTTCGCGCCCAACCTGAGCTTCTTCTTCAGCAACGGCATGGACCCCGAGTACACCGTGATGGGCCGCGTGGCGAGGCGCATCTGGGCCGTGGCCATGCGCGACAAGTACGGCGCCAACGAGCGCAGCCAGAAGCTCAAGTACCACATCCAGACCAGCGGGCGCAGCCTGCACGCGCAGGAAATCCAGTTCAACGACATCCGCACCACCCTGCAGGCGCTGATCGCCATCTACGACAACTGCAACAGCCTGCACACCAACGCTTTCGACGAGGCCATCACCACGCCCACCGAAGACTCGGTGCGCCGCGCCATGGCGATCCAGCTCATCATCAACCGCGAGTGGGGTCTGGCCAAGAACGAGAACCCCAGCCAGGGCAGCTTCATCATCGAGGAGCTGACCGAACTGGTGGAGGAGGCGGTGCTGGCCGAGTTCGAGCGCATCGCCGAGCGCGGCGGCGTGCTCGGGGCCATGGAGACCGGCTACCAGCGCGGCCGCATCCAGGACGAGTCGATGCACTACGAGATGCTCAAGCACACCGGCGAGCTGCCCATCATCGGCGTGAACACCTTCCGCAACCCGCACGGCGACCCGATCCCGCAGTCGCTGGAGCTGGCGCGCTCCACCGAGGACGAAAAGCAAAGCCAGCTCAAGCGCCTGCAGGACTTCCATGCGCGCCACGCGGCCGAGTCGCCCGCGATGCTGGCGCGCCTCAAGCGCGCCGTGATCGAGAACGGCAACGTGTTCGAGGTGCTGATGGACGCGGTGCGCTGCTGTTCGCTGGGCCAGATCACCAGCGCGCTGTTCGAGGTGGGCGGCCAGTACCGGCGCAACATGTGACGGCGCCGCCTCCGTGCGTGCCGTCCTCTTCAACCCCGCCGCCCGCGCCGGCCGGGCCTCGGCCCTGCTGCCCGGGCTGCGCCGCGCCCTGCCCGCCGACGTGGCCCTGCACGTGCCCGACAGCGCCGAGGCGGCGCTCGCCGTGCTGCACGCCCTGCCCCCCGGCAGCCGCGTGGTGGCCGTGGGCGGCGATGGCACCCTGCACCGCTGGCTGCCCGCGCTCATCGCGCGCGACCACGAGCTGGGCCTGGTGCCCCTGGGCAGCGGCAACGACGTGGCGCGCGCGCTCGGCCTGGGGCGGGAGGCGCCGCTGGCCTGGCTGTCGCACGCGCTCAACGCCCCGCCCAGCTTCATGGACCTCGGCCTGGCCCTCTGGCACGACGGCCAGGGCCGCCCGCACGAGACACCTTTCATCTCCAGCCTGAGCGCGGGCTTCGACGCCGCCGTGGCGCGCCGTGCCATCGACGGCCCGCCCCGCCTGCGCGGCCTGCCGCGCTACCTCTGGGCCACGCTGCGCGAGCTCGCGGCCCTGCGCACCTGGGCGCTGGACATCACCGTGGACGGCGAGCACCTGCACAGCGGCCCCGCCCTGTTCGCGGCCAGCCTGAACACCCCCAGCTTCGGTGGCGGCATGCCCGCCACGCCAGGCGCGCGCACGCACGACGGCCTGCTCAACCTGTTGCTGGCCGGGCCTTTCACACGCGGTGGCGCGCTGCGCATGCTGCCGCGCCTGCTGCGCGGCCGCCACCTGGGCCACCCCCGCATCCACACCCAGGCCTTCGAGGCCCTGCTGATCCTCGCCCGGGGCGACCTGCCGCTGGCCGCCGACGGCGAATGGCTGGGCTTGGCCCGCTCCGTCCAGGTGGTGGTGCGACCCTCGGCGCTGCGCGTGGTGCGCAAGGGCTGATCAGGGCGCCGACTGCAGGGCCCCGGCCACCCGGCTTGCGCCGGTGATGGCGCGCAGCACGAAGGGGCTGGGCGTGTCGTTCACATAGGCCGCGTCCGGCACGCCCGACAGGCCGATGCGGGCCTGCAGCGTGGCGTTGGGCCAGAAGTTCGGCGCACCCACGTTGCTGGCGCCGGGGATGTTGGCCGCCGTGTCGAAGACGTTCTGGCTCTGGCCCACGCTGCCGCTGGAGAAGCCGCCGGCGATCAGCGTGGGGCTGCCCGTGCCCGCGAACAGGTTGGCGGTGAGGCTCACGGTGCTGGCGCCGCTGGCCACGTACAGGTAGCCGCCGCCCGATCGCGTGCTCACCAGGGTGTTGTGCACCAGCTGCAGCGAGCGCGAGGGGTTGGTGTAGCCCTCGAAGCCATAGGCGACGAGGTAGGCGTTGTCGGCGTTCGGGCCCTTCTGCATGAGGTTGCCGCGCAGGACGACCTGGCCACCGTTCGGGAAGTCGGTCTGGTAGCTGGCGGTGCCGCTGGGGCCATCCATGAAGTAGCTGTTCTCGATCAGGTTGTCGCGCGCGCGGCTCTTCAGGTTGTGCCCGATGCGGGCCTGGCGGAAGAAGCTGGCGCGCACCACCAGGCGGTCGATCTGGTTGACGTAGAGGTTGTGCGTGTAGCCGTCGCCGCGCCCGTTGCCCGCGAACTCGGTGTAGCTGATGTCGATGCTGCCGTTGCCCGGGTTGGCCAGCAGGCCGTTCTCGTTGTCGTAGAAGCCGCTGTTGAGGATGCGCAAGGTGCCGCTGGTGTGCTCGGCGCGGATGCCGGCGCCGTTCTGGTCGGGCACGGTGGCGTTGTGGAAGGAAATGCCGTCCACCGTGACGTTGGCGCCGCCGATGACCCAGATGCCCTTGCCGCGCGCGTTCTGGCCGTCGGCGTACATGCGCGCGGGGCCGCCCGCGCCGCAGATGGTCAGGTTGCCGGCCGTCCATTGCGCGACGGCGGCCGAGCCGCGGTAGTCGCCCGCGCTGATGCGGATGGTGTCGCCCGACTGGGCGGCGGCCGCGGCGGCGGCGGGCGAGGCATAGGTTTTGCCAGGGCCCACCTCAAGCACGCGGCCGGCCGGGCTGGCGCAGGCATTGCCCAGGCCAGGGCCCGCGCCCGGGGGCAAAGGCGTCACGCTGGAGGGCGGCAGAGGAGAAGACGGGGACTGGCCGGGGCCATCGGAGCCACCGCCACCGCCGCAAGCGGCCAGGCCGGCGAGCAGCGCGGGAATGCACAAGAGACGAAGGAGCATACGGGCGCGGGGCCGGGCGGTGGCCCGGCGCAGGAGATGGGACGGGGGAGTATCCGGTGTCGGATGGCCCCCTGCGCCCCGCGCAGGGTAGCGATTCGTAACAGTCGCGCGGAGAATGCCGAGCCATGCAAGCCCCCATCACGCTCATCGGCGCGCCCACCGACATCGGCGCTGGCGCGCGCGGCGCGTCCATGGGCCCCGAGGCCCTGCGCGTGGCCGGCCTCGTGGCCGTTCTGCAGGCCCAGGGCCTCAGGGTGCACGACCGCGGCAACCTGTCCGGCCCGGCCAACCCCTGGCGTCCGCCACAAGGCGGCTACCGTCACATCGAGGAGGTGGCGGCCTGGAACCAGAGCCTGCACGGCGCCGTGCTGGACGAGCTGCGCGCCGGCCACCTGCCCATCGTGCTGGGCGGCGACCACTGCCTGGGCCTGGGCTCTATCAGCGCGGTGGCCCGGCATTGCCGCGAAAGACACAAAAAGTTGCGTGTGCTGTGGCTGGACGCGCACGCCGACTTCAACACCGCCGCCCTCACGCCCAGCGGCAACCTGCACGGCATGCCGGTGGCCCTGCTGTGTGGCCTGGGCCCGCCCGAACTCACGGGCATCGGCGGCCACACGCCCGCGATCCGCCCGCAGGACATCCGCCAGATCGGCATCCGCAGCGTGGACGCGGGCGAGAAACGCCTGGTGCACGAGCACGGGCTGGAGGTGTTCGACATGCGCACCATCGACGAGATGGGCATGCGCCGCACCATGGAGCTGGCGTTGGCCGGCGTCGACGGCGACACCCACCTGCACGTGAGTTTTGACGTCGATTTCCTGGACCCGGAGATCGCGCCCGGCGTGGGCACCACGGTGCGCGGCGGCCCCACCTACCGCGAGGCGCAGCTGTGCATGGAAATGATCGCGGACACCGGCCGGCTGGCCTCGCTCGACGTGATGGAGCTGAACCCGGCGCTGGACGTGCGCAACCGCACGGCCGAACTGGCGGTGGACCTGGTGGAGAGCCTGTTCGGCAAGTCCACCCTCATGAGAAAGCAAGCACCGGCGCGCGTGACTTGATCGAGGATGCCGCGGAACCGGCTCTGCCGGGCCGCGGCATCACCCCCTGGGGGGTGACGCGCGCAGCGCGGCGCAGGGGGGTCAACTCTTGCCCACCAGCTCCAGGTGCTCCACCACCGGCGGCTGCGCGAAGAACGGCCCGACGATGGCGCGCCATTCGGCGAAGGCCGGCGAGCCGCGGAAGCCCACGGTGTGGTCCTCCAGCGTGTCCCAGTAAATCATCAGCAGGTAGCGGCCCGGGCTCTCGATGCTGCGGTTGACCTTGAAGCCCTGGAAGCCCTTGGCCGTCGAGATGACGGTGCTCGCGCCGCGCAGGATGGCTTCCTCAAACGCCGAGGCCTTCGAGGGGTCGATGCGGATGTCCGCGTGTTCCAGGATCATGGGCTGTCTCCGTTGTTGACTCGGCCGCGGCGCGGCGCGCGGCGCGGATCATATCCACCGCCTTCTCGGCGATCATGATCACGGGGGCATTGGTGTTGCCGCCGACGATGCGCGGCATCACCGAGCCGTCGACCACGCGCAGGCCGCGCACGCCGTGCACGCGCAGCTGCGGGTCCACCACGGCGCCCTCGCCCGGTCCCCCGCTCGACCCACCCATCGGCCCCATCCGACAGGTGCCCACGGGGTGGTAAATGGTGTCGGCGTGGCCGCGCACGAACTGTTCGATCTGCGCCTCGCTCCGTGCATCGGCCGAGGCCCGCGACTCCACGCCGCCGAAGCGAGCCAGCGCGGGCTGGTTCAGCAGTTGCCGCATGCGCTGGAAGCCGCGCACCAGGCGTGCGGTGTCGTCCGGGTCGCTCAGGAAGGCCGGGTCGATCAGCGGCATCACCTGCGGGTCGCGGCTGGCCAGGCGCAGCGTGCCCCGGCTCTTGGGGCGCAACAGGCACACATGGCACGAGTAGCCGTGACCGAACACCGTCTTGCGCCCATGGTCCACCAGCTTGCCGATGACGAAGTGCAGCTGCAGGTCGGGAATGGTCTCGTCGGGCGAGCTGCGGATGAAGCCGCCCGCCTCGGCGAAGTTGGTCGTGAGCAAGCCGGTGCGCGTGCGCCGCCACTCGACGATGCCGCGCAGCGCCGCCAGCGCGCCCCGCAGCGACAGGCCGAACAGCTCGGTCGCGCGCGGCGCGCTGACCACCTGCACCACGTCCACGTGGTCGTGCAGGTGGGCGCCCACGTCGGGCAGGTGGTGCACCACGCGGATGCCCCGTTCGCGCAGGTGATCGCCCGGCCCGATGCCCGAGAGCATGAGCAGCTGCGGCGAGCCGAAGGCGCCGGCGCTGAGCACCACCTCGCCACCGTCGCGGCAGCGCGCCAACTGCAGGGGGCCGCGCCCGCCGCTGGCGCGGTACTCCACGGCCACGGCGCGCGGCGACTGGCCGGCCTCCTCGTCCAGCACCACGCGGCAGACCAGCGCGTCGGTGATGACCGTGAGGTTGGGCCGGCCCAGGTGCGGCGTGAGATAGGCCTTGGCCGCGCTGAAGCGCTCGCCGTGCTGGTGCGTGACCTGGTAGTGGCCGATGCCTTCCTGTTCGGCGCCGTTGAAGTCGGCGTTGATCGGGTAGCCCGCCTCGCGCCCGGCCGCGATGAAGTGCGGCACGAAGGGGTTGGGGCTGGTGAGGTCGCGCACGTTCAGCGGGCCGCCGGTGCCGTGGAAGGCGTCGGCGCCGCGCTCGTTGTGCTCGGCGCGCTTGAAGATCGGCAGCACGTCGGACCAGGCCCAGCCCGGGTTGCCCGCGGCGGCCCAGGCGTCGTAGTCGCTGGGGTGGCCGCGCGCGTAGATCATGGCATTCACCGAACTGGAGCCGCCCAGCACCTTGCCGCGCGGCTGGTAGCCGCGCCGCCCGTTCAGGCCGGGCTGGGGCACGGTCTCGTAGCACCAGTTGGCCTGCCCGTTCTTGGCCAGCACCGCCAGCCCGGCGGGGCAGTGGATGAGCACGCTGCGGTCGGGCGGCCCGGCCTCGATGAGGGCCACGCGCAGGGCCGGGTCCTCGCTGAGCCGGCCGGCCAGCACGCAGCCGGCCGATCCGCCGCCCACGATGATCACGTCGTACATGCTGTCTCCTGCATTGCCGCCGGGACCCGGGTGGGTACGCGACAATCGGCGGCCAAGGTAGCAGGCGCCCCCTTCGCGGTGTAGGCAGGCCTGCCTAGCCAAGACGCCCGCGCCACGCGGGTTTCCCCTGATCCCCACCCCTTTCTCTCCGAGGTTCTTCGCATGAGCAGCAACAGCATCCAGACGGTCGGCATCATCGGCTCGGGCACCATGGGCAACGGCATCGCCCAGGCCTGCGCCACCAGCGGCATCCGCGTGGTGATGGTCGACATCGCGCAGGCCGCGCTGGACAAAGGCCTGGCCACCGTGGCCGCCAGCCTGGACCGGCTGATCAAGAAGGAGAAGCTGACGGCCGAAGGCAAGGCCCAGGCGCTGTCGCTCATCCGGGCCAGCACGAACTACGAGGACCTCAAGGGCGCGCAGCTCGTGATCGAGGCCGCCACCGAGAACGAAGGCCTCAAGCTCAAGATCCTGCAGCAGCTCGACGCGCTGCTCGCGCCCGAGGTGATCGTCGCCACCAACACCAGTTCGATCAGCATCACCAAACTGGCCGCCGCCACGAAGCGCGCCGACCGCTTCATCGGCATGCACTTCTTCAACCCCGTGCCCATGATGGCGCTGGTGGAGATCATCCGCGGCCTGCAGACCAGCGACGCCACGCACGCCACGGTGAAGGCCCTGGCCGAGGCCCTGGGCAAAACGCCCATCACGGTGAAGAACGCGCCGGGCTTCGTGGTCAACCGCATCCTGGTGCCCATGATCAACGAAGCCTTCTTCGTGCTGGCCGAAGGACTGGCCACAGCCGAGGACATCGACGCCGGCATGAAGCTGGGCACCAACCAGCCCATCGGTCCGTTGGCGCTGGCCGACATGATCGGCCTGGACGTGTGCCTGGCGGTCATGAACGTCTACGTCGAGGAATACAACGACAGCAAGTACCGCCCCTGCCCGCTGCTCAAGGAAATGGTGGCCGCGGGCTACCTGGGGCGCAAGACGGGGCGCGGGGTGTACACGTACTGACGATGGCCCGGTGCGCGCCGGGCCTTTGATGGCGGCCTACCATCGCCCCCATGAGCGCATACGACTTCGATCTCTTCGTCATTGGCGGTGGCAGCGGCGGCGTGCGCGCCGCCCGCATGGCCGCGCAGCGCGGCCAGCGCGTGGCCCTGGCCGAGGTGCTGGGCACCGACGGCCTGGGCGGCACCTGCGTCAACGTGGGCTGCATACCCAAGAAGCTGTACAGCTACGCCGCGCACTACCACGAAGCCTTCGAGGAGGCGGCCGGCTTCGGCTGGCGCGTCGGAGAAGCCCATTTCGACTGGGCCACGCTGAAGGCCAACCGGGCCAAGGAGATCGCGCGCCTGAACGGCGTCTACGCCAACCTGCTCAGCGGCTCCGGCGTCACGCGGCTCGACGGCTTCGCGCGCCTGGCCGGCGACCATGAGATCGAACTCGCCACGCTGCACGCCGACGGCTCACCGGGCCACCAGCGCTTCAGCGCCGCCCACATCCTGATCGCCACCGGCGGCACGCCCCACGTGCCGCACTTCAGCGGGCGCGAGCACGTGATCACCAGCAACGAGGTGTTCGACCTCGACCCCTTCCCGCGGCGCCTGCTCATCGTCGGCGGCGGCTACATCGCCTGCGAGTTCGCCTCCATCTTCAACGGCCTGGGCGCGCGGGTGACGCAGCTCTACCGCGGCGAGCAGGTGCTGCGCGGCTTCGACGACGAGATCCGCCACTTCGCGGCGGGCGAGATGGCCAAGGCCGGCGTGGACCTGCGCCTCAATGCCGGCGTGGTGGACATCCGCAAGACCCCCGACGGCCTGGTGGTGCGCTGCGAGGACGGCAATACCTTCACCGTGGACGCCGCGCTCTACGCCACCGGCCGGGTCCCCAACACCCAGGGGCTCGGGCTGGACACCGCGGGCGTGGCCCAGGGCGCCAAGGGCGAGGTGCTCGTCAACGGGCGCTACCAGACCAACGTGCCGCACATCCGCGCTATCGGCGACGTGACCGACCGCGTGCAGCTCACGCCCGTGGCGCTGGGCGAGGCCATGGTGGTGGTGGACGACATCTGCGGCCCCGCGCCCGGCAAGGCCGCGCGCGAGATGAGCTACGACTTCGTGCCCACCGCCGTCTTCACGCACCCCAGCATCGGCACCGTGGGCCTCACAGAAGCCCAGGCGCGCGAGCGCTTTGGCGAAGTCACCGTCTTCCGCAGCGAATTCAAGGCCTTGAAGCACACCCTGTCGGGCCGCACCGAGCGCACGCTGATGAAGCTGGTGGTGGACACCCAGAGCGACCGCGTGGTCGGCCTGCACATGGTCGGCGCCGAAGCGGGCGAGATCGTGCAGGGCTTCGCCGTCGCGCTCAAGGCCGGCGCCACCAAGGCGGTGTTCGACAGCACCATCGGCATCCACCCGACGGCGGCCGAGGAGTTCGTCACCATGCGCGAGCCGGTGCGCCGCTGAGCGGACGGCGGGCCTCGCGTCCCCCTCGGCCCCCTCAGCCCCACCAGGCCAGCAGGGCCACGCCCAGCAGCGTGTGCAGCCACAGCCCCGGCGCCAGCCAGCGCAGGTAGGCCCAGCCGCCCGATGCGAACGCAGTGACCGACTTGCTGCCCGCGTGCACCAGCAGCACCAGCATCAGCGCGCGCCGAGACCCTTCAGCGGGCGCCGCGTCGCTGAACACCGCCGCCACCGAGGCGTGCAGATCGGCCAGGGCGCCCACCACGGCGCCGGCCATCAAGCCCGCCTGGCCCAGCCAGGCCTGCAGACCGTGCACCAGGGCCTGCACGGCCGCCAGCAGCGCCGCCACGGCCAGCGCGCCACCCAGGCTGAACATGCGGTCGTCGCGCGCGCTCGGTAAGGCCTCGGTGCGCGGGGTGGCGCCCGTCACCACCACGTCCTTGACCTCGCCACGCACGAGCCACCAGCCCCAGGCCAGCGCCAGCGTGGCGGCCACCAGCACAGGCAGCCACAGCACCGGCAGCCAGGCCGGGCGCACGGCGGCCGCCACCAGCAGCAGCTGCAACTGCGTCGACACGCAAGACAGCAGGCCACCGCCGGCCATGGCGCGCGCGGGGGCGCTGCCCTCGCGCGCCGCCAGGCCCATGCTGGCGATGGTGGCGGTGCTCGACACGAAGCCCGAGGCCAGCGCCGACAGCGCCACCGCGTGCCGCGTGGCCAGCAACCGGCGCGCCAGGTGGGCCGCCGACTGCAGGGTCAGCAGCAGGGCCAGCAAGGTGCCGATGGTGCGCGGGTTGAGCGCCTCGCCCCACAGCGGCCGATCGGGCAGCAGGGGCAGGCCCAACAGCACCAGCGCCACCAGCAATAGGCCGTCGCGCAGCTCGGCCGCCCGCAGCCAGTGGTTGACGAAACGGTGGGCGCGATCGCGCACCGCCAGCACCACGGTCAAGCCCACGGCCAGGCCCGCCGCCAGCGCGGCGCTGTGCGCGCTCAACACGCCGACCAGGTAGGTCAGCAGCAAGGCCACTTCGGTGGTCACGCCGGGGTCCTCGGAACGGTCCTTCAGGTAGGCCACCAGGCCCAGGCCCGCGACGAAGGCCGCGCCCGCCACCACAATGCCGCTGAGCCCGGTGAGCGCCGCGGCGGCGCCCGTGACGCAGGTGAGCGCAAAACTGCGCAGGCCGGCCAGGGCGCGCGTCGGCCCCGCGCCCTTGCGCCGCTCGCGCTCGATGCCCACCAGCAGGCCGCAGCCCAGCGCCACGGCCAGGGTGGCGGCCGCGTGGGACAAATCGGGGGAGTTCAGGCCGTTCACTTCACAATAGCCGCATGCAAAAAACGCCCGAATTTACCGCCCCCCAGCGCTTCGACGACCCGGACGCCGCGCTGGACCAGGTGCGCCGCATCTACCAGCACAGCGTCGAGTTCCTGCGCCAGGCCTTGCACGACTACGTCGGCGGCGCCGATTTCCACGGCGTGCGCGTGCGCGCCTGCTACCCCTACGCGCGGCTGGTGAGCCACAGCAACCTGCGCCTGGGCGAGGGGGCCGACGAACTCGGCCGCCAGCGCCTGAGCTACGGCTTCGTGGCCGGCCCAGGCCGCTACGAAACCACCCTCACCCGCCCCGACCTGTACGGCGACTACTACCGCGAACAGTTCCGCCTGCTGCTGGCCAACCACGGCGGCGAGATCGAGATCGGCACCAGCACCCAGCCCATCCCGATCCATTTCTCGTTCGCCGAGCACGACCATGTGGAGGGCCAGATGGGCGCCACGCGGCGCGCCTTCATGCGCGACGTCTTCGACCTGCCCGACCTCACGGCCATGGACGACGGCATCGCCAACGGTACGCACCAGCCCGGCCCGGGCGAGGCACAGCCGCTGGCGCTGTTCACCGCACCGCGCGTGGACTACTCGCTGCAGCGCATGCGCCACTACACCGGCACCTCGCCCGACTGGTTCCAGAACTTCGTGCTGTTCACCAACTACCAGTTCTACATCGACGAATTCATCAAGCTCGGCCACGCCGAGATGGACAAGCCCGACAGCCCGTACGTGGCCTTCGTCGAGCCGGGCAACGTGGTCACGCGGCGCAAGGGCCTGCAGGCGCG
>NZ_MKSS01000097.1:0-17374 GCF_001897365.1 Hydrogenophaga sp. 70-12 | reverse complement strand
GCATCACCGGCCGCGTGAAGGACCTGTTCAAGACGGGCAAGGGCAAGTACGTGGCGCCCGCGCCCATCGAGGACAAGCTGGTGATGCACGAGGCGGTGGAGGCCTGCGTGGTGACGGGCGCCAACCTGGGACAGCCCCTGGGCATCTGCATGCTCAGCCCCGAGGCCGCCGCGAAGACGAGGAACGCCGACGAGCGCGCCGCGCTGGAGCGCTCACTGGCCGAGCACCGGGCGGCCATCAACGCCACCCTGGACCCGCACGAGCAGATGCAATGCCTGGTGGTGGTGTCCACCCCCTGGACGGTGGACAACGACATGATCACGCCGACCTTCAAGGTCAAGCGCAACCGCATCGAGGACGTGTACGCCCGCCACTACGAGAAGTGGGAGGTCACCGGCAAGCCGGTGATCTGGGCCGACTGAAAGAACACCCCCGCCGCGCCGCGCGCCCCACGGGCTGGCAGCGCCGCGTCTTGCGGCCCCGCTAACATCCGGCCATGCACATCCTGCTCACCGGCGCCGCCGGCTTCATCGGCATGCACACCGCGCTGCGGCTGCTCGCGCGCGGCGACACCGTCACCGGCATCGACAACCTGAACGACTACTACGACCCGGCGCTCAAGCAGGCCCGGCTGGAGCGGCTGCGCCCGCACGCCCCGTTCCGCTTCGAGCGCCTGGACCTGGCCGACCGCGCCGGCATGGAGGCGCTGTTCGCGCGCCAGCGCTTCGACGCCGTGGTGCACCTCGCCGCGCAGGCCGGCGTGCGCTACTCCATCACGAATCCGCACGCCTACCTGGAGAGCAACCTCACCGGCTTCGGCCACGTGCTCGAAGGCTGCCGCGCGCAAGGCCTGGGCCACCTGGTCTACGCCTCCAGCTCCAGCGTCTACGGCGGCAACACCAAGATGCCGTTCGAGGAAAGCGACCCGGTCGACCACCCCGTGAGTCTGTACGCCGCCACCAAGAAGGCCAACGAGCTGATGGCGCACACCTACAGCCACCTCTACCGTCTTCCCGCCACCGGCCTGCGCTTCTTCACGGTGTACGGGCCCTGGGGCCGGCCCGACATGGCCTACTTCTCCTTCACCAAGGCCGTGCTCGAAGGCCGCACCATCGACGTCTTCAACCACGGCGACATGAAGCGCGACTTCACCTGGATCGACGACATCGTCGAGGGCCTGCTGCGCGTGCTCGACAAGCCCGCCACGCCCGAGACCGAGGGTGGCGCGCCGCACCGCGTGTTCAACATCGGCAACCACGACCCGGTGCAGCTGATGGAGTTCATCGCCTGCATCGAGCGCGCCACCGGCCGCGAGGCCAGCAAGCGGCTGCTGCCCATGCAGCCCGGCGACGTGCCCGCCACCTACGCGAGCACCAAGGCCCTGAACGACTGGGTGGGCTTCGCCCCGGCCACGCCGCTGGCCGAGGGCATCGAGCGCTTCGTGCGCTGGTACCGCGACTACTACAAGGTCTGAGGCCGTGCCTCGGGCGCCAGCCCCGCCAGGCGCTCGATCACGCGCGGCGCCGCGCGCTCGCACAGGACCATCACGTTCTCGAAACCTTGCAGGGGGCCGTAGTAGGGGTCGGGAACCTCTTCGAACCCCAGACCCGCGTAATCCAGGAACAGGTGCAGCTTGTGCGCCTGCGGCGGCGGGCAGCGGCGCCGCAGCTGCGCAAGGTTGCCCTCGTCCATGGCGAGGATGGCGTCGAAGCGCTCGAAATCCTCGGGCCGCACGGCGCGCGCCCGCTCGGCGTCGATGGCCGCGTAGCCGCGCGCGCGCGCCAGCTTGACTGCGCGGCTGTCGGCGCGCTCACCCGTGTGGCCGCCGTACACGCCCGCCGAGTCCACCGCGACGCGCCCTTGCAGGCCGCGGCGTTGCACCTCAGCCTGCAACACCGCGCTGGCCATGGGCGAGCGGCAGATATTGCCCATGCAGACCACCAGTACCTGTTGCATGGGCCCGAGCATAACGAGGCGCGGGCCGCGCCCCTTCACTGGCCGGTTCGCCCGCCCCCGCCGGACCGCGCTCAGCGCGGTCCGGCGCTGCCCAGCGCGCGGCACTCGGGCGTGCCGTTGGCCTGGCGCAGGTAGGCGATGAGGTCGGCGCGCTCGCGCGGATCGGCCACGCCGTCGTAGGTCATGCTGCTGCCCGGCACCACCTGAAGGGGGCGGGCCAGGAAGCGGTCCAGCGTCTTCTCGTCCCACCTGAGGCGCGCATCCTTCATGGCCTGCGAATAGGCAAAACCGGGCACGCTGCCCGCGCGCCGGCCGAGCAGGCCGCAGTGACGTGGACCCACGCGGTCCTGGGCCAGCGCATGGCAGGCCAGACAACGGTTGTAGACCTGCGCGCCGCGCTGCGCGGACGGCCCCTCGGCCCAGGCGACGCCCAGCGCGGCCAGCGCCAATGCCCCGACCAGTCCCAGCCGCACACCGTTCACTGGACGGCCCTGCATGCGGCGCGCGGCGGGGGCCGTGTGCCTGGGGAACGGCCCGGCGGCGCTCATGACACGAAGGCCGAGGGCACCGGCGTCTCGCCCAGGGCCTGGCGCAGCACGGCCCAGTGCATGGCCTCGTCGCCCAGGATGCTGGCCGCGGCCTTGGACAGGTCGCGGTTGCCGAACAGCGGCACGGCACCCAGGTAGGCGCTCACGGCGCCCTGCTCCAGCCGCGCCGCGAAGCGCAGCACATCGGCCTGCGACTTCAACTGCTCCACGGGAAAGCCGTAGGCGGCCTTGGCGGCCACGGGCTTGCCGCCCAGCTTCTCCACCGTCTTGGCCAGTACCTCGGCGTGCTCCTTGTGGTGCGCCTGGAAGCTCAACGCCAGGTCGAGCGCGGTTTTTTGCAGCAGCTGGCTCTCGGCGCCCAGCTGGTAGGCCGCGATGGCCTCGAGCTCGGCGCCCAAGGCGGTGTTGAGGATTTGCACGTCCTGCGGCGCGGCGGCGCCGGCCTGCGCCGCGAGCGCGTCGCGGCCGGCGAGCAGCGCGACGGTGGTGCCGGAGAGGATGAGGCCGGACTGGCCGAGGAAGCGGCGGCGGGCCGCGGCGGGGTGGGGCATCTGCAGGAAAGACATGGGGGTCTCCATCGGGGGTTGGGGTCACGATCGACCCTTTGCCCATTGGATGGAGCGCTTTTGCGCCCCGTTCCCGCGCGGCGCGGGAACGGGGAGGCGGCCTCAGCTCAGGCGCTGGAGCACGCGGGCCACGATGCGGTCGCAGCGCTCGCCGTCGAACGAGAAGGCGTCGGCGATGGCCATGTCCACATCGCGCGAGAGCCCTTCGCGCAAGAGGCTGCGCGCGCGGAAGAAGCGCGTGCGCACCGTGGCCTCGGGAATGTCCAGCGCCTGCGCCACCTCCTCCACGCTCAGCTCTTCCACGCCGCGCAGCACGAAGACGCTGCGAAAAGCCTCGGGCAGCCCGTCGATGCGCGCCTCCATCAGCCGGCGGATCTGCTCGCGCATGGCAAGGCGGTCCGGCTGGCGGTCCACGTCGTCGCTCAGCCAGCGCTGCATGTCGGGCTCGAGGGACGCCATCGCAGCGTCGAGCGGAATCACCGGCACCTCGCGCCGGCGCAGCCGCCCCAGGGCTTCGTTGATCACGATGCGCGCCAGCCAGGTCGACAGCCTGGCGTCGGCGCGAAAGCCGCCCAGCGCGCGCCAGGCGCGCAGGTAGGCGTCCTGCAGCACGTCCTGTGCCTCCTCGTCGTTCTTCAGGATGCTGCGGGCCGTGCGAAAGAGCAGTCGGTTGTGGCGTCGCATGATGGTCTCGAAGGCGGCCTCGTCACCGTGGGCGGCGCGCGCCGCCAGCGTGTTGTCTGCGGCGTCCGCCGGCTGCTCATCGGCCGGCACGGGCGTGCCGCCTTGGGTGCTGTGCATAAGAACCTCCGCCCATTGGATGGCCGGCCCGGCGGCGCCGTTCCCGCCGCCGCCGGGCGGTGGCGTCAGGCCACCTCGACCACCAGCGCCGCATCGAAGGCGGCGTTCTCATTCACGCCGTCACGGGCATAGCCGCGCGGGTTGCACAGCACACGCGTGCCATGCAAGGGGTAATCGAAGCTGTCGTGCGTGTGGCCATGAATCCACAGTTGCGCGCGCCGGCCGTCCACCAGGTGCTCGGCGTCGGACACGAAGCAGGCGTTCAGGGCCGAGCCGGCGAAGCGCGGGTGGATGCTGCGCGGCGAGGGCGCATGGTGCGTGATCACCACGGTCGGCCCCGGGTGTGGCACCGACAGCGCCCCGTCCAGCCAGCGCGACTGGACAGCGAACAGATCGGCCGTATCCCGCGGCGCCAGCACGGCGTCCGAGGGCGGCGCGTCCCGGCGGATGCGGCTGAAGTCGCGCATGAAACGCTGTGCCTCGGCCATGGCCTCGGCCTCACGCTCCCCCTCGCCCTGAAGTCGGAAATCGGTCCAGAGCGTGGTGCCCAGGAAGCGCACGCCCTGCAGGATCACCGCGTCGCCGTCCAACAGGTGCACCGGCGTGCCTTCGCACAGGCGCCGCAGCTCGTCCCTTACCTCGGGCAGGCTGGAGCCGTAGAACTCGTGGTTGCCCGGCACGTAGAGCACCGGCTTGCCCAGGCCCAGGGCCCAGGCCACCGCCTCCCGGGGCCGCGCGATGTCGCCCGCCAATACCACCGCGTCGGCCTCGGTGGGCGGCGGCGCCATGCCCTGGACGCCCAGGTGCAGATCCGACAGCACGTGCAGTTTCATGCGATGGCCCTTTCACCGGCCTTGGCGGCGCGCGGCGGCTGATCGGGTGCCGCCAGTCTGGTGAAAAGAAAAAACCCGCCGGATGGCGGGTTTTTGTCGAACAGGGGCGGTGGGGTCAGATCTTGTACGCGTCCAGATCCTTGCCAGCGGCGAGCGCGTCGCGCACCCACTGCGGCTTGCGGCCCGGGCCGCCGGCCCAGAGTTCGCCGTTGGGGCCACGGTACTTGGGCGCCGCGCCCGACTTGGACTTGGCCGCCTTGCGCCCGCCCGCGCTGGCGCCGCCCAGATCGGCCACGCTGATGCCGTACTGCTTCATCTTGGCCTTGATGTCGGCGATCACATTGGACAGTTCGTCCTTGCGGGCCTGCTCGGCCTGCGCCATCAGCGATTGCGCCTGGGCCATCAGTTCGGAATACGTTGCCATACCGGTAATCCTTGTCGCTCTGTGAAATGAATCGGGGCATCGATGCGATGCGCCGCGAATTCTATTCGGTTTTCACAGCGAATCGACGAAGCCTTGCAGTTCGTTCGGCAATTCCGTTTGCAATTGCAAAGGAGATTGACTTTGCGGATGGGTCAGGCGCAGGCGCCAGGCGTGCAGGAACATGCGTTTGAGGCCATGCCGCGCCAATTCCCGGTTGCGTTCGAAATCGCCGTATTTGTCGTCGCCGGCGATCGGGTGGCCGGCGCTCGCCAGGTGCACGCGGATCTGGTGCGTGCGCCCGGTCTTGATGGTCACCTCCAGCAGGCTCAGCGGCCCGCCCCCGCCGGGCGAGGAAGCCCAGCGGCGCGCCACTTTAACGAGAGTGATCGCCCGCATGCCATCGGGATCGTCGGCCGAGGTCACGCGCACGCGCCGCTCGCCGTCGGCCAGCAGGTACTTGTGCAGCGGCACGTCGATCACCTTGCGCGCCGCCGGCCAATCGCCCAGCACCAGTGCCAGATAGGTCTTGCCGGTTTCCCGTTCGCGAAACTGGTCTTGCAAGGCCTTCAGCACGCTCTTCTTTTTCGCAATGAGCAACAGACCGCTGGTTTCGCGGTCCAGCCGGTGCACCAATTCGAGCAGACGGGCGGTCGGCCGCGATTGTCGCAATTGCTCGATGACGCCGAAACTGACGCCGCTGCCGCCGTGCACGGCCACCCCCGCCGGCTTGTCGATCGCGAGCAATCCCTCGTCTTCGTGCACCACCGGGAATTCGCGCGCCGGGGCCGGCCGTTCGGCCTTTTCCTCGATGCGCGCGGACAGCCGAATGGGCGGGATGCGCAGCACGTCGCCGGCCGCCACGCGCTCGTCGGCGCTGGTGCGCGCCTTGTTGCGGCGCACCTCGCCGGAACGGATGACCCGGTAGATGTGGGTCTTGGGCACGCCCTTGAGGTGGCGCATGAGGAAGTTGTCCAGCCGCTGGCCGTCGGATTCCTCGTCGACGGTGAGATGGCGGACGGCGGGCGGGGTGTCTATCGGGGCTTTCATGTATCCACCACGGACGCGGGGGACGTGTCTATAATGCGCGACGCCCGTTGTGTGCTGTAAGTGTTTGATTTGCCTTGAGTTTAAGGCAGCGAACACCACAGTGGCCGACCCGGATGCCGGGAGCCCGGCGGGCGAAGGTGGCCAGCCGCGGCACCCGGCCCTCGCGCCAGACCCCGATGCCGCTTCGCGCATCCCGGTCGGCCCCCGTGCCGGAGGACGCCGCGGTGGAATCCGCAGACCCACAGCGAACCGACAACGGAATACCCCAATCGCCCAGGCCCCGACAGCAACGGCCTGGACGAGGAGACGACCCAGCAGCCACCGAGGCCCGACGCTGTCACCGACAGCCGTCGGCCCCTAGCGGCCCTGCCCTCGGCTCCACGCGCCCATGCCCGACCCGGCACCCTGTCGCAGCGCCCGAGCGCGCGCGCACCGTGCCCGGTCACGGCTCTCCGGCAATTCCTCCTACGTTCGTTGCGTGTGCGGCTTCCCGGCCTTGCGGGCGGCCCGGGCAGATCAGCCCGAGCGCCGCCGTGTGCCAACGAAGGGAAACGCACCATGAAACGCATGCTGATCAACGCCACGCAGGCCGAAGAGCGCCGGCTGGCGATCGTGGACGGGCAGAAACTGCTCGACTACGAAATCGAGATCGAGGGGCGCGAACAGCGCAAGGGCAACATCTACAAGGCCGTCGTCACCCGCGTCGAGCCCTCGCTGGAGGCCTGCTTCGTCGACTACGGCGAAGACCGCCACGGCTTCCTGCCGTTCAAGGAAATCGCCCGCCAGTTCTTCCAGGGCAACGTCTCGCCCTCGCAGGCGCGCATCCAGGACGTGATCAAGGAAGGCCAGGAGCTCATCGTCCAGGTCGAGAAAGAGGAGCGTGGCAACAAGGGCGCGGCCCTCACCACCTTCATCAGCCTGGCCGGCCGCTACGTGGTGCTGATGCCCAACAACCCGCGCGGCGGTGGGGTCTCGCGCCGCATCGAAGGTGAAGAGCGCGCCGAACTCAAGGCCGCGCTCGACCAGCTCGAGTACCCCAACGGCATGAGCATCATCGCGCGCACGGCCGGCATCGGCCGCGACGCCGCCGAGCTGCAGTGGGACCTGAACTACCTGCTCAAGCTCTGGACCGCCATCGACGGCGCCGCCGGGGCCGGCAAGGGCGCCTTCCTGATCTACCAGGAATCGAGCCTGGTGATCCGCGCCATCCGCGACTACTTCAACAGCGACATCGGCGAGATCCTCATCGACACCGATGACATCTACGAGCAGGCGCACCAGTTCATGAGCCACGTGATGCCCGAGCACGGGCACCGCGTGAAGCGCTACCGCGACGACGCGCCGCTGTTCAGCCGCTTCCAGATCGAGCACCAGATCGAGACCGCCTACAGCCGCATCGTGCAGCTGCCCAGCGGCGGCGCCATCGTGATCGACCAGACCGAGGCCCTGGTGGCCGTGGACGTGAACTCGGCGCGCGCCATCAAGGGCGGCGACATCGAAGAAACCGCCACACGCACCAACCTGGAGGCCGCCGACGAGGTGGCGCGCCAGGCCCGCCTGCGCGACCTCGGCGGCCTGATCGTGATCGATTTCATCGACATGGAGGAGAGCAAGAACCGGCGCGAGGTGGAAAACCGCCTGCGCGACGCGCTGCGCCAGGACCGCGCGCGCGTGCAGTTCGGCTCCATCAGCAAGTTCGGCCTGCTCGAAATGAGCCGCCAGCGCTTGAAGCCCATGCTCAGCGAGGGCGCCTCCATCCCCTGCCCGCGCTGCGGCGGCTCCGGCCACATCCGCGACACCGAATCCTCGGCGCTGCAGATCCTGCGCGTGATCCAGGAAGAGTCGCTCAAGGACAGCACGGCCGCCGTGCTCGTGCAGGTGCCGGTCGAGGTGGCGAGCTTCCTGCTCAACGAAAAGCGCACCGAGATCACCAAGATCGAACTCAAGCAGCGCATCAACGTGCTGCTGGTGCCCAACAAGTCGCTCGACACGCCCAACTACAAGCTCGAGCGCCTCAAGCACGACGACCCGCGCCTGGACAACCTCGACTCCAGCTACAAGCTGGCCGAGGAGGTGGACGACGTGGCCAGCTTCACGCGCCGCAGCCAGGAACGCACCAACAAGCAGGAACCGGTCATCAAGGGCGTGCTGCCCGATGCGCCGGCGCCCGTGGCCGTGCCCAAGCCGGCACCCGCCCCCGCGGCCCCGGTGGCCGTGGCCGCGCCCGTACCGGCCGCCGCGCCGGCCGAAAAAGGCTTCTTCGGCTGGCTCAAGGGCCTCTTTGGTGGCGCGCCCGCCGCCACCCCCGCGCCGGCGCCGGCCACCACCCCCGCCGCCAAGGACGCTGGCCGGGGCGATGGCCGCCGCGATGCCGGCCGTGACGGCGGTCGGGGCCGTGGCAACCGCGGTGGCCGTGGCGGCGAAGGCCGTGAGGGCCGCGCCGAAGGCCGCGACAACCGCGAAGGCCGTGGCCAGCGCGACGGCCAGCCGCGCGAGGCGCAGGCGGCCGAGGGCCAGCGCCCGGCCGGTGGCCGCAACGGCGAGAGCCGCCGCGGTGAGGGCCGCCAGGACAACCGCGGCGAAGGCCGCGCCGACAACCGCGAAGGGCGCGGCGAAGGCGCCCGCGGCCAGAACGAGCGCCGCGAACGCCGGGGCGAGCGCCGCGACGCACCCGCCGCCGAGACCGCCGAGCTGAACGCCAACGCCGTGCCGTCCACCGACACGGCCGACAACGCCGACGCGCCGAACCGCCGCGAGCCGCGCCGTGGCCGCGGACGTGGTGACGGTCGCGAGGGCCGCGAAGGCGAACAGCGCCGCCGCCCCGAGGGCCTGGATGCGCCGCGCGGTGACGAGGAAGCCGCCGCTTCCGCCGACGCCGTCGCCGCCAGCCCGGAGCAAGGCGACGACAACGCCCAGCGCGCGCCGCGCGAGCGCCGCACCCGCGACCGCTACGGCCGCGACCGCCGCGAACGCGGCCCGCGCGAGGAAACCGCCGCCGAGGCGCCCGCCGAAGCCGGCGACACCGTGCCCATGGCCATGGAAGGCGAGGCCACCGAGGACACGCCGCCGGTGCGCAGCTACTTCACCCTGCCCGCCGCGCCCGTGGCCGCCCCGGTGAACGCGCCCGCTCCCACCCCCGCACCGGTGGCGGAGAGCGCCCCGCGCGCCGCCGCGCCGGTGGCCGCCGCCCCGCTCGCCGTCGCACCCGCGCCGGCCCCGGCCGACGCGCCGCGTGGCATGCCCAAGGTGCAGGCCTACCAGCTCGGCGTCGACGAACTGCGCGCCGTGGCCGCCTCCAGCGGCCTGGAATGGGTCAACTCCGACGCCGAGAAGGTCGCCCAGGTGCAGGCCGCCATCGCCGCCGAGCCCGCCCCCATCCACGCGCCGCGCGAGCCCAAGCCGCCGGTGGTTGTGGACGAAGGCCCGCTGGTGCTGGTCGAGACCCGCAAGGACCTGCGCGACATGACGCTGCCCTTCGAGCAGCGCTGACCGGCCGGCGCGGCGCCACTGGCGCCGCGGGGTGGTCCCGGAAACAAAAGGCCAGCGTACGCGCTGGCCTTTTTGTTGGCGGCTTCGCCCTGGGTCCGCCCTACGGCGACGGCGTCAGTCGATCTGCGCGGCCTGCCGCCAGGCCTCTTGCGCGGCCTCGGTGTCGCCCCGCTCCTCGGCCAGCCGCGCCAGCGAACGCCAGGTGCGCCGGCGCAGCGTGGCGTCGCGCAGCCCGCTGCGCGCCAGCCCCAGCAGTTGCGCGGCCTTGCCCCACAGCTGGCGGTGCAGGCAGGCCTGGCCCGCCAGGTACTGCAGGTGGGGGTTCTGCGGCCACTGGCGTTGCAGCAGCTCCAGGCGCGCCAGGCCGGCGGCGTCGAGTTGCGCCAGGTCCGGCTCCAGCGCGAGCGCGAGGCGGGCCTGGTGGCGCTCGTCGAGTGCGCCGAAATCGTCCCACAGGGGCGCCAGCCAGCCCCGCACGCGCATGGCGACGTCCTCGCGGCGCATGTCCTCGCGGCTTTCGTCGGCGCCCTCGTCCTCGTCCAGCCGCGACAGCGCGTGCGCGCGGTCGGCCGCCGCCAGCGCCAGCTCGGGCATGGCGCGTTCGGCGGCGTCCAGGCCGTCCCATACCCGCTGCAGCTGGGTCAGGTCGTGCGCGCCGCGCAGCGCGTCCAGGGCCAGGCCCAGCAGCAGGCTGCGCGCGGCCTCGGGCGAGAAGGCGCGGTGCTTGGCGAGCAGGCGGGCGGTTTCCAGCGCCTCGCCGGTGGCGTCGCCCAGGCGCGCCACGCGCAGTTTCAGGCGCAGGGCCTGCACGCGGCGCTGCGCGCCCTGCGGCAGCTCGGCCAGGCGCGCGCGCGCGGCGCTGGCGTCGCGGTCTTCCACCGCCCAGCGCGTGGCGCGCAGCAAGGCGCCCTCCAGCACCTCGGGCGAGTGGCGCGCCATGGCGGGATTCAGCGCGGATTGCAGGTGCTCGTCGCGCTGCGCGCGGTTCTGCAGGGAGTGCGCGCTCTCGGCCGCCAGCAGGTGGGCCAGGGCGCGCAGTTGCTCTCGGCGCGGCCAGTCGGCGCTGGTGCTGCCGTTGAGGTGGTCGAGCGCGTTCTGCGCCGCCGACTGCGCGCGCACGAAGCGCCCCGCCAGCTGGTTGGACAGCGCGTCCAGCACCCAGCCCACCACCGCACGTTCCATCTGCTGGCTGCGCCAGCGCCGCGCCTGCAGCGGCAACTCGCGCAGCAGGGCCAGCGCGCGCAGCGCGGCGTACAGCAGCACAAAGCCCCCCACCAGCACGAACAGCACGAGGTTGAAGGACACGTCGAAGCGCCAGGGCGGCCAGAACAGCGTGACGGTGCCGCGGTTGTCGCCCATCAGCATGGCCAGGGCCACGGCCAGGGCCGCCAGGCCGAGCAGCCAGAACACACTGCGCATGGCGCCCCGCTGCCGCGCCCGCATCAGCGGCCTCCGGCGGCCGCGGCCAGCGCCGCGAGCGTGTCGTCGGGGCGCGGCAGGTCCTGTGCCACCAGGTCGCGGCGCAGGCGGCCCAGGCCGCCGAGCGCGCTGGCCACGGCCGGCGCGCTGGTGTCGAAGTAGTGCTGCAGCAGGCCTTCGACGGCCACCACGTCGGCGCGCGCGGCGCTCATCTGGCGCGCCAGCAGGGCCAGGCGCGCGTTGAGCAGCTTGAGCTTGATGTTCTCGCGCAGGAAGAAGGCCTGCTCGGGCGCGAGCAGCGCGGCGTCGGGGTGGTCGATGCGGCTCACGTGCACGAGATCGCGCGAGCCCTGGACGACCTGCCCGAAGGCCTCACGCCACCAGCGGTTCCAGCGCTCGGCGAAGCGCTGCCAGGGCGAGGCGTCGGCGGCCGGGTCCCCCTCGGCGGCGGGCGTGTCGGGTGCCGCGGCGGGCGCGCCCGCCTGCGGCGCGGGCCGGCGCGGCTTGCGCGGCGCGGCGCGCTCCACGCCCACGGCGTTGAGCGTCGGCCAGCCATCGACCTGGCGCACCAGTTCGTCGATCTGCAAGGCCAGGTTGGGGATGTCGGCGAGTGCGGCGGCGCGGATGCGGTCGACGTCGCGCGCGATGGCGCGCTGCACCGGGTTCAGGCGCGGCTGCGCGGCGCGCTGGATGCGCTGGTCGGCCGCCTGCAGGGCCGACACCAGGGGCTGTGCGCTGCCGGTGAGCTGGGCCTGCTGCAGCGCCAGGCGCAGCGAGGCCTCGAGGTCCTGGATGAGGTTGTCGTCGCGCGAGCGCGACAGCGAAAGCATCAGCTCCTCGAGCTGGCTGCGCTGCAGGCTGACCTCGGACAGGCGCACCTCGGCCACGCCCAGGCGCGCCTGCAGTTCCTGCACCTGCGCCTCGGCCTGCGAAGCGACCGTGCGGGCCTCCACCACCTGCAGCTCGGCGTCGTGCGCGCGCCGCGCGAGCTCGGCCTGCGTGAGGTTCAGGCGCTGCCACATCATGCCGGCCATGACCAGCGCGGCGGCGGCCACCAGCAGGGCCAGCAGGGTCAGGCCCACGCCCGCACGCCGCGGCGCCTCGGGCGCAGGACTGGTGGGGGAAGGGGCGCTGGGCGCGGGGGCCGCCACGGGCGCGGGATCGTTGTCGGGTGCGTTCATGGCGAGGCAGATGCCCAGGATTCTAGGCCGCGCCCCACGTCGGCCAATGTAGGACGGCACCGGATCACCCGGGTGAAACCCAGGGCCCGCGCCGCCTCGGCGATGCGCGGGTGTGTGGCCAGGGCGACCGCGCGCGCGCCGGCGGGCCAGTGGCCCTGCAGGGCCTGCACCGCCTCGCTGCTGCTGAACAGCCACACGGTGGCGGCGCCGCTGGCGGCGCGCAGGCGCTCGCGATCGGCCTCGCCAGGCGGCAGGCGCTCGCGCCGGTAGGCCACGCAGGCCTCGACCTCGGCACCGGCCGCGCGGCACTGTTCGATGAGCCAGTCGCGGCCCTGGCCCGACGGGTCGCCCTCGGCGGCGCCGCTGGTGCCGCGCACCACCAGCACGCGCCGGCCCGGCGCCAGCTGGGCGCGCACCACGGGCCACAGGTGCTCGGAGTCAAACTGCTCGGCCGCCGGCGGGGGCGTGTCGATGCGGTCCTCGCCCACGCCCAGCGGCCACAGCGCCTGGGCCAGCGCGCGCGCGGTGCCGGGGCCGGGCGCCCAGAAGCGCGTGTGCGCGTTCGGCGGCGCCACGGGCTCGGCGAAGAAGCGCTGCGCGGCGGCGCTGCTGACGAACATCAGCGCGTCCTGCTTCGGCCAGGCCGCGCGCCAGGTGCGCAAGCGCTCCAGCGCGGGGCCTTCGGACGGCTCGGCGATGCGCAACAGCGGCCAGGCCTCGGCGGGCCAGCCGCGCTCGCGCAGCGACGCCACCCAGCGCCCGGCCTCGGGTTCGGGACGCGTGACGATCACCCGTTCGATGGCGTGCGCGGCAGCGGCGGCCAAGGCCTCAGGCCTCCCCGTGCGGGGCGTGCGCGCCGGCGGCGCGCAAGGCGGCGGCGACGCGCGCGCCCAGGGCCTCGGCTTCTTCCAGGCTGGCCACCGAGGCGGTGTCCTCGGCGCGCACCAGGGTGGTGGCGCCCTCGGGCTCGCCCCAGGCGGTGCGCAGCCACAGGCGCTCGCCCACCCATTCGGCGTGCGCGGCCAGCGGCATGGAACAGCTGCCACCCATGGCGCGCGAGACGGCGCGCTCGGCCGCCACGCGCAGCCAGGTGGCCTGGTGCGCCAGCGGGCGCAGCGCCTCGATCAGGTCGGCGCGGTCGGCGCGCACCTCGATGCCGAGCGCACCCTGCCCCGCCGCCGGCAGCGATTGCGTGGGCTCGAAAACAGCGCGGATGCGATCGCCGAGGCCCAGGCGCTTGAGCCCGGCGGCGGCGAGCACGATGCCCTGGTACTGGCCCTCATCGAGCTTGCGCAGGCGCGTGTCGAGGTTGCCGCGCAGGGGCTCGATGCGCACGTCGGCGCGGCCCAGGGTGGCCAGCGCCTCGCGCAGCAGCACGACACGGCGCAGGCTGGAGGTGCCCACCACCGCGCCCTGGGGCAGATCGGCCAGGCCCGCCGCGTGCGGCGACACCCAGGCGTCGCGCGGGTCCTCGCGCTCCATCACGCAGGCCAGGGCGAAGCCCTCGGGCAGCTCCATGGGCACGTCCTTGAGCGAGTGCACGGCGATGTCGGCGCGGCCGTCGGCGAGCGCGTGCTCTAGCTCTTTCACGAACAGGCCCTTGCCACCCACCTTGGACAGCGTGCGGTCGAGGATCTGGTCGCCCAGGGTGGTCATGCCCAGCAGCGTGACCGCGTGACCGCGCGCTTCGAGCAGGGACTGCACGTGCCGGGCCTGCCACAGGGCGAGGCGGCTTTCGCGCGTGGCGATGGTGATGGCCGGGGGCGAAGACATGGGCAAACTCGAAGGACGGACACCCGGCTGACGGAGCGCGGAACACGGGGAATTCGGTACCCGTTTCGGAACCGGAACAGGGCGCGGGCGATGCTAGCATGCCCCCTCCCCCACACTTGGTAAGCCTTCCGTCAAGGCCCCTCCCGCCATGAGCCGATCCACCGCGGGCGCCGCCCGACGCGACAAGGACCAACCCCTCATCCTCGACATCCGCCTGCTCGGCCGCATCCTGGGCGACGTGATCCGCGAGCAGGAAGGCAAGGACGCCTTCGAACTCATCGAGCGCATCCGCCAGCTCTCGGTGGCTTTCCGCCGCGACGACGACCGCTCGGCCGACAAGTCGCTGAAGAAGCTGCTCAAGTCGCTCAGCGCCGACCAGACGGTGAGCGTGATCCGCGCCTTCACCTACTTCAGCCACCTCGCCAACCTTGCCGAGGACCGCCACCACATCCGCCGCCGCGCCGTGCACGAACGCGCGGGCGAACGCTCGCAGACCGGCAGCCTGGCGTTCGCGCTGGGGCGCCTGCGCGAGGCCGGTGTCGCGCCCGCCCAGGTGGCGCGCACGCTGGCCAGCGCCCACCTCTCGCCGGTGCTCACCGCCCACCCCACCGAGGTGCAGCGCAAGAGCATCCTGGACGCCGAGCGCGCCATCGCGCGGCTGCTGGCGGCGCGCGACGAGGCCACGCCGCGCGAGCAGGCGGCCATCGACGCGCAACTGCGCGCGCGCGTCACCCAGCTCTGGCAGACGCGGCTGCTGCGCTTCACCAAGCTCAGCGTGGCCGACGAGATCGAGAACGCGTTGAGCTACTACGAGAGCACCTTCCTGCCCGAGATCCCGCGCCTGTACGCCGAGCTGGAGGCCGGCCTGGGCCGCCCCGTGGCGCCCTTCCTGCGCATGGGCCAGTGGATCGGCGGCGACCGCGACGGCAACCCCAACGTCACCGCCGGCACGCTGGAGCTGGCCCTGCAGCGCCAGGCCGAGGTGGCCTTGCGCCACCACCTCACCCAGGTGCACCTGCTGGGCGGCGAGCTGTCCATGTCCGGCATGCTGGTGGGCGCCAGCGAGGCCATGCAGGCCCTGGCCGCGCGCTCGCCCGACACCAACGCGCACCGCCAGGACGAGCCCTACCGCCGCGCGCTCACCGGCATCTACGCGCGGCTGGCGGCCACGCTCACCGCGCTCACCGGCGCCGAGGCCGCGCGCCACGCCGTGGCGCCGCAGGACCCATACGCCAGCGCGGCCGACTTCCTGGCCGATCTGCGCACCATCGAGGCTTCGCTGCGCGCCCACCACGGCGAAGCCCTGGTGGACATGCGACTGAGCGGCCTGATCCGCGCGGTGGAGGTGTTCGGCTTTCACCTCGCCACCATCGACCTGCGGCAAAGCTCCGACCAGCACGAGCTCGCCGTGGCCGAGCTGCTGGCCGCCGCGCGCCTGGCGCCCGGCTACGCCGCGCTCGACGAGGCCGCCAAGCGCGCCGTGCTGCTGCGCGCGCTCGACGACGTGCGCCCGCTGCGCGTGCCCGGCACCGCCTACAGCGAGCACACGCGCAGCGAACTCGCCATCTTCGAGGCGGCGCGGCGCGGCCGCGAGCGCTTCGGCCCGCAGGCCATCCGCCACGCCATCATCAGCCACACCGAAACCGTGAGCGACCTGCTCGAAGTGCTGGTGCTGCAGAAAGAGGCCGGGCTGCTGCACGGCACGCTGAACGACGGCGCGCAGGCGGACCTGATCGTGGTGCCGCTGTTCGAAACGATCGAAGACCTGCGCAACGCCGCGCCCATCCTGCGCGACTACTACGCCCTGCCCGGCGTGCGGGCCATGGTGCAGCGCGGCGCGGCCGACGGCTACGGCGAGCAGGACGTGATGCTGGGCTACTCGGACAGCAACAAGGACGGCGGCATCTTCACCAGCAACTGGTCGCTCTACCAGGCCGAGACGGCCCTGGTGGCGTTGTTCGACGAGCTCAACGCAGGGAAGGAAGCATTCGCCGCCGGGCCGCCCCAAGGCGAATCAGCCCCCCCGGGGGGCAGCGGACCACGCGCAACGGGGAAGCGTGGGGGCCCCGTTCGGCCCATCAACCTGAGGATGTTCCATGGCCGCGGCGGCACCGTGGGACGCGGCGGCGGGCCGAGCTACCAGGCCATCCTGGCGCAGCCGCCGGGCACCGTGCGCGGCCAGATCCGCCTGACCGAGCAGGGCGAGGTGATCGGCGCCAAGTACGCCAACCCCGAGATCGGCCGGCGCAACCTGGAAACCCTGGTGGCCGCCACGCTGGAGGCCACGCTGCTGCAGCCCACGCGGGACGCCTCGCCCGCGTTCCTGAAGGCGGCCGAGGCGCTGTCGCAAGCCAGCATGGCGGCCTACCGCGCGCTGGTCTACGAGACGCCGCGCTTCGCCGACTACTTCTTCAGCGCCACGCCGATCCGCGAGATCGCCGAGCTCAACATCGGCTCGCGCCCCGCCAGCCGCAAGGCCACGGGCCGCATCGAGGACCTGCGCGCCATTCCCTGGGGCTTCAGCTGGGGCCAGTGCCGGCTCACGCTGCCGGGCTGGTACGGCTTCGGCTCGGCGGTGCAGGCCTTCGTCGCCGCAGACCCGAAGAACGCCGCGCTGCTCAAGCGCATGCACCGCGACTGGCCGTTCTTCAACACCCTGTTGTCCAACATGGACATGGTGCTGGCCAAGAGCGACCTGGCGCTGGCCTCGCTGTACGCCGAGCTGGTGGAAGACAAGGCGCTGCGGCGGCGCGTGTTCCAGGCCATCGAGGCCGAGTGGCAGCGCACGGCGCAGGCACTGGCGCTGATCACCGGCGAGCGTGAGCGCCTCGCGGGCAACGTCGCGCTGCGCCGATCCATCGAGCACCGCTTCCCCTACATCGACCCGCTGCACCACCTGCAAGTCGAGCTGATCCGCCGGCACCGGGCCGGCAGGCTGAATGCCGACGACGAGGGCCGGGCCAAGCGCGGCATCCACATCGCCATCAACGGCATCGCGGCGGGTCTGCGCAACACCGGCTGAGCCGACCCCGGTGACAGCGCGGCCAATACCCCCACTTTTACAATGTCAAGCGTGAACCCCCTGCTCAACGCCGACCTGCACTGCCATTCCACCGTCTCGGATGGCACGCTGGCGCCCGAGGTCCTGGCCGCACGCGCCAAGGCCAATGGGGTCGAGCTCTGGGCCCTCACCGACCACGACGAACTCGGCGGCCAGCAGCGCGCCCTGGCCGCCGCGCGCGCCCAGGACCTGCCCTACCTCACCGGCGTGGAAATCTCCGTCACCTTCGCCGGCATCACCGTGCACATCGTCGGTCTGGGCATGGACCCGGGCGAC
>NZ_MKSS01000096.1:0-17485 GCF_001897365.1 Hydrogenophaga sp. 70-12 | reverse complement strand
CGCGCACGCCGGCGGCGATGCGGCCCCACAGATCCAGCTCATAGCTGATGGCCAGGCCCGCGCTGGTGGATTCGCGCGACGTGGACGGTGTGCCGGGCGCGTCGCTGCGGCCGGCGGTGGTGCCCAGGCTGGCGCCCACCGAAGGCAGGCGAGCGATGCCGGTCTGCTGCAGGGCGATATCGGCCTGGCGCATGCGCTCCACGGCGATGCGCAGGTCGGCGCTGCCGGCCTGGGCTTCGTCCAGCAGTTGCACCAGCGCGGGCGAACCGAAGCCCTGCCACCAGTCGGTGGTGAGCGCGGGCGAACCGGCTGTGGCGGCCGTGGCGTCCCACTGCGCGGGCATGTCCACCACAGGGCCGCGCGCCGGGTCCTGCGTGATCGCGCAGGCCTGCAAGGCCAGTGCACCGCTCAGCAGGGACAGCTTCAAGACAAGACCACGGTTCATTCCACTACTCCAGGCGCGGCGGGGGGTGTTCATTCGGACGCCAAGGCCACGACAGGGTCGAGCCGCGCGGCCTTGCGCGCCGGCAGGAAGCCGAAGATGAGGCCGGTGGCGAACGCACAGCCGAAGGCCAGCACCACCGGCGCGACGGAAAACTGCACGGCCGTGCCCGAGGCGCCCACCACGGCGGCCACGCCCAGGCCGACGACCACGCCGATGACACCGCCCAGGGCCGACACCACCAGGGCCTCGATCAGGAACTGCTGCAGGATGTTGCGCGTGCGCGCCCCGGTGGCCATGCGGATGCCGATCTCTCGGGTGCGCTCGGTCACGCTCACCAGCATGATGTTCATCACCCCGATGCCGCCCACCAGCAGCGAGATCGCCGCGATGGAGCCGAGCAGCACCGTCATGGTGTTCTGCGTCTCGGTGGCGGTGTCGATGATCGACGCCATGTTGCGGATCTGGAAGTCGATCACGCCATGGCGCTCGGCCAGCAGCGACTCCACCGCCGACTGCGTCTCGTCGATGCGGGCCACGTCCTCCACCGCCACGGTGACGTTGCGCAGGAAGCGCTGGCCCGACAGGCGCAGCTGGCTGGTCGCGTACGGCACCATGACGATGTCGTCCTGGTCGTCGCCGTTGGGCGAGGCGCCGCGCGTGCTCATGACGCCGATCACCTGAAAGATCAGGTTGTTCACCAGGATGTACTGGCCCAGCGGCTCCTGCCCGTCGGGGAACAAGGCCTTGGCCACGGTCTGGCCCAGCACGGCCACGGTGGCGTACTCCTGCTCGTCCTCTTCGCTGAAGAAGGTGCCGCGCTCGACCTTCCACTGCCGCGCCAGCGGGAACTTGGACGAGGTGCCGCGCACGCTGCTGGCGTAGTCCGACTCGCCGAAGCGCAGCGTGACGCTGCTGGTCTGCTCGGGCACGGCGGCCAGCACGTTGGGCACCTCCTTGTCGATGGCCTGCACGTCGGCCAGCACCAGGGTGGCGATGTTCTGGAAGCCGCGCTGGTTGGGTGCGCCCGGGCGCACCAGCAGCAGGTTGGAGCCCATGGCGCTGATGCGGTCGATGACGGCCTGCTTGGCGCCGTCGCCGATGGCCAGCATGGCGATCACCGAGGCCACGCCGATGACGATGCCCAGCAGCGTGAGGATGGCGCGGAACACGTTGGCGCGCAGCGCGCGCAGGGCCGTCTTGGCGGCCTCGGCCACGTCGCCCAGGTGGGAGATGCGGCCGCGCCGCGGCGCCCAGTCGCGCGCCAGCTGCGCGGCCTCGCCCTGCGGCGGTCGCGGGCCGGGGTCGGCCACCACGTGGCCGTCCTTGATCTCGATCACGCGCTGCGCATGCGCGGCCACCTCGGCCGCGTGGGTGATGAGGATCACCGTGTGGCCCTGCGCCGACAGGTCCTTCAGCAGCGCCATCACGTCGGCGCCGCTCTTGCTGTCCAGTGCGCCGGTGGGCTCGTCCGCCAGGATCACGCGCCCGCCGTTCATGAGCGCGCGCGCGATCGACACGCGCTGCTGCTGGCCGCCCGAAAGCTGGTTGGGCCGGTGGTGCGAGCGCTCGCCCAGGCCCAGGGACGCGAGCAGCTCGGCCGCGCGCGCGTGGCGTTCGGCCGGCGGCACGCCGGCGTAGATGGCGGGCACCTCCACGTTGTCGGCGGCGGTGCCGGTGGCGATCAGGTTGTAGCTCTGGAACACGAAGCCGAAGGCGTCGCGGCGCAGCTCGGCCAGCTCGTCGCGCTCCAGCTCGGAGACATCGCGGCCCATGAAGCGGTAGCTGCCGGTGGTGGGCTGGTCCAGGCAGCCCAGGATGTTCATGAGCGTGGACTTGCCCGAGCCCGAGGCGCCCATGATGGCCACCAGTTCACCAGGGTAGATCCGCAGGTCGATGCCGTGCAGCACCTCGACCGCGAGCTCGCCGTTGCGGTAGGTCTTGGTGATGCCACGCAGGTCGATCAGCGGCAGGGCCGCTTCGGCCGGCGCGGCCGCTGGCCGCACGGCGGCATCGGGGGCGGCGGGCAGCTGGCTCATCGGCGCGCCCCGGCCGGTGCGGCTGCCGGCATGCCCCCCGGGCCGCCCGGCCCCCGCTGGCCCAGGGCCGAGCCCTGCGGGTTGTTGTTGCGCGGCTCGGCCTCACGCGTACCGGCGATGACACGATCGCCTTCCTTCAGGCCCGACAGCACCTCGGCGTGCACGCGGTTGCCGATGCCGATGGTGACCTCGCGCTCCTCGACCGTGCCGTCTGCGAGCAGGACCTTGACCTTGGCCTGGCGGGGACCGCGCGTGGCGCGCGGCGCGGCGCCGGGGCCGGCCGCGGCCTTGGGGCTTGCGTTGGGCGCCATTGGGGGTCTGGCTGCGGGCGCGCCGCCGCCCTTCCCTTGTTCGCGCGCCTGGCGGCGTTGCTCGCGCAGGCGCTCGCGCTCTTCGGGCGTCATCTTCTCGACAGCCTCGCGCCCCCCCGGCGCCGCGCGCTGGATCGTCAGCGCCGACATCGGCACCATCAGCACGTCGCGCGCCTGCGCCACCACGAAGAACACCTGCGCGGTCATCTGCGTCATCAGGCTCCGGTTGCTGTTCGGCACCTCGAACAAGGCGTTGTAGAGCACCACGTTGTTGGTCACCGTGGGCGTGGGCTCGATCTTTTTAAGCTCGCCATACCAACGCCGCCCCTGGCCGCCCAGGGTGGTGAAGTACACCGGCATGTCCTGGCGCAGCTTGCTCACGTCGGCCTCCGAGACCTGGGTCTGCACCGTCATCACCGACAGATCGGCGATGCGCAGCAGCGTGGGCGCCTGCTGGTTGGTGTTGAGCGTCTGGCCCTGGCGCGCGGTGATGCTGACCACGGTGCCCGCCATGGGCGCGTAGATCTTGGTGTATTTGAGGTTGGCCTCTTCCACGCGCATGCTGGCCTGCACCTGCTCCATCTGCGCCTTCAGCGAGTTGATCTGCGCGCGCGCGGTGCGCGCCGCCGTCTCGGCGTTCTGCAGGGTTTCGGCGGTGGTGGCCTCCTCGGCCATCAGGTTCTTCTGGCGCTGCAGGTCGCGCTCGGCCTTCACCAGGGCGAGCTCGCGTTCGGCCATCTGGGCCTGCTGCGAACGCAACTGCGCGCGGCTGGCGTCCACCCGCGCCTGCGAGGTCTCGGCGTCGATCTCGGCGAGCAGGTCGCCCTCCTTCACCTCGGTGCCCACCTCCACGTGCAGCTTGCGCAACTGGCCCGAGACCTGGGCGCCCACGTCCACGTAGTCGCGCGGCTGCAGCGAGCCCGTGGCCGCCACCTGGTCCTCGATATCGCCGCGCTGGATGGTGGCGGTGATGTAGGTGCTCCCGGTCTTGGCGCCGGGCCCCCATTGGAACCACCAGGCCGCGCCACCGCCCAGCAGGGCCAGGCCGGCCAGGATCAGGAGCGCGGTGCGCCAGGGGTGGCGGCGAACAGAGGAAGTCTTCTGGGTCGGGTTCATGGTCGGGTACGCGCCGCCGGGTGGAGCGGTTCTGTGGGGGCGGATGGTGCGGGGCAAATATGGAAAGAATGCGTACGGCGTGCGAAGACCGGTTCACACAAGGGCCTGGGCTTGGCGCCGGCCTTGCACAGTGTTTGCCAGATTCCGGTTTAGGCTCACCCCATGTCCGCCGGCCCGCTCCCCTCCTCCACACGCCCCCGCGCCTGGCTCTCGCGCTTCGACTCGCTGCGCGTGAAGCTCTTCCTGGCCATCGCAGGCGCCAACGTGGTGCTGGTGATGGCGGCTTACCTCATCTACAGCTGGAGCTTCGACAAGGGCCTGGTCGAGTACCTGAACAAGGCCGACGAGACGCGCCTGCAGCCCCTGGTGGTGCGCCTGGCCAATGGCTACCGCGAGCAGGGCCACTGGGATTGGATCGTGAACGACCGCGAGCGCTGGTTCGAACTCTCGCGCGAAGTGTTGGGCTCCGGGCGCGTGCCGCGCCGCCCGGGCGAACAGGGCCAGCCGCCCGGCGCTGCGCCGCCCCCGAATGCGCCCGCGCCACCGGCCTCGCGCCCTTCGGCCGACGCGCCGCCGCCCGGCAACCCGCCCGCGCTCACCATCGACCCGCGCCTGCTGCTGCTGGACGCCGAACGCCGCGTGCTCATCGGGCCCGAGTGGCGCGCCGAACAAGCCGTGTTCAAACCCATCACGGTGGACGAGCGCCTGGTCGGCTACCTGGGCTATGTGCCGCGCCTGCAGATGGTGGCCTCGCTGGAGCGCGTGTTCCAGGCGCAGCAGGCGCGCACCTACGCGGCCATCGCGCTCGGCCTGTTCGCGGCCGTGCTGCTGAACGCGGCGCTGATCGCGCACTGGCTGTCGCGCCGCTTGCGCGCGCTGGGCGCGGGCACCACCGCCATCGCGCAGGGCGACTACGGGGTGCGCCTGAACGCCCAGGGCCACGACGAGTTGGCCCAGCTCGCCGACGGCTTCAACCGCATGGCCGAGTCGCTGCAGGCCGCGCGCCAGGCGCGCCAGCAGTGGATCGCCGACATCGCCCACGAACTGCGCACGCCGCTGGCCACGCTGCGCGCCGAGATCGAGGCGCTGCAGGACGGCATTCGCCGGCCCGACGCGGCCAACCTCGACTCGCTGGCGCAGGAGGTGAACCGCCTCACGCGCCTGGTGGACGACCTGCGCCTGCTCTCCCTGTCCGACCTGGGCGCGCTGGACTACCGCTTCGCGCCGCTGGACCTGGGCCCCTTCGTGGCCGACTACCTGCACGACGCCACCGCGCGGCCGGGCCGGCGCCTGCAGCTGCACACCGACCTGCCCGCGGGCCTGCGCGTGCGCGCCGATGGCGACCGGCTCGACCAGGTGCTGGCCAACCTGCTGCAGAACACGCGGCGCTACACCAACGACCCGGCCACGCTGAGCGTGCGCCTGGCGCGCGAGGGACAGGAAGCGCGCCTGAGCTGGGAAGACTCCGCGCCCGGCGTGCCAGCCGAGGCCCTGCCGCGCCTGACGGACCGGCTCTACCGCGTGGACGAATCGCGCGCCAGCGCCAGCGGCGGCTCGGGCCTGGGCCTGGCCATCGCGCGCGCCATCATCGAAGGCCATGGCGGCCGCATGACCGCCTCGGCCAGCGCGCTGGGCGGGCTGCGCTGGGACATCTGGCTGCCGCTGCACACGGAGGCCGCGCATGGCTGAACCGGCGGGCCGCATCCTCATCGTCGAGGACGAGAACAAGATCGCCGGCGTGCTGCTCGACTACCTCGCGCAGTCGGGCTTCGAGACGCACCACCTCACACGCGGCGACGAGGTGGAGGGCTGGCTGGCCGAGCACCCGGTGGACCTGGTGCTGCTGGACCTGATGCTGCCCGGCAAGAGCGGGCTGGACGTGTGCAAGGCCCTGCGCAGCGGCCAGCCCGGCCGGCCGGCACCGGCCATCGTCATGGTCACGGCGCGCGTGGAGGAAATCGATCGCCTGCTGGGCCTGGAGCTGGGCGCCGACGACTACATCTGCAAGCCCTTCAGTCCGCGCGAGGTGGTGGCGCGCGTGAAGGCGGTGCTGCGCCGGGGCAGGCACGCGCCCGCCAGCGCGCCGGGCGGCCTGCAACTGGACGAAGCCGCCTGGCGCGCCACGCTCGACGGCCATGACCTGGGCCTGACCGTGGTGGAATTCCAGCTGCTCAAGGTGCTGAGCGCGCGGCCGGGCCGCATCTTTTCGCGCGAGCAGCTCATGGACGCGATGTACCGCGACGAGCGCATCGTCTCCGACCGCACGGTGGACAGCCACATCAAGAAGCTGCGGCGCAAGATCGAGGACGCCGCGCCAGGCCGCGACCTGATCCACTCGGTGTACGGCCTGGGCTACAAGTACGAGCCCTGAGGGCTCAGGGCGCCAGCGCGCCCAGGCGCTCGGCATTGACCTGCAGGTCGGCCAGCGGGTCGCGGCCCTCGGTCTGCAGCACGATCAACCGCGCGCCGGCCTCTTGCACGGCCTGCGCCACGGCGGGCAGCGGCTCTCGGTGGTGCAACGCGGCGGCCACCGAACCGTCGCGCAGGCGCTGCGTCAGCGCCGCCAGTGCTTCGGGTGTCCAGGCCGCATCGTCCTCGCGCGAATCGGTGCCCACCAGGTCCAGGTTGAAGCCGCTCACCAGATAGTCCAGTCGGTCGGACAGGCTGAACACCGAGAGATTGGCCGCGCGCGCCAGGCGGGCCTCGCTCATCGCGGTGACGGCCAGCAAGCGCTGGCGCAGCGCGGCCACGTTGTCCTGCAGGCGGGGCCTGGCGTGCGGCACCAGGCGCGACACGTCGGCCGCGATCACGTCGGCCATGCGGCCCAGGTTCACGGTGTCGAGCCAGGGCAGCGCGGCCGCCGGGTCCACGCCCTCGCGCAGCGCGATGCCGGGGAGCGAGGCGTCGAGCGGGCGCGCGGCGTCGATCTCGATCAGGCGGATGTTCTGGCGCCGCGCCAGCGGAAACAGCGGGTCGTCGGGCCAGATGGAACGCAGCGCGATCACCGCGTCGGCCTGGCGCGCGGCCTGGGCCAGGCCGGCCGCACCGCGGCTGCCGAAGAAGGCGAGCTGGCGGTTCGCCGGCAGTGTCTCGGGCACGGGCCGCAGCACCGCGATGCCGGTGCCTTGCACCACCGTTTGCGTGAGCGAGGCCACCACGGGGTGCGCGACCAGCAGGCGCGCGGGCGCGGCAGGGGCCGCGGCAGACGGCGCGGCGGGGGTGGCGGTCTGGGCGTGCGCGGCCAGCGGCGCGGTGGCGGCCAGCAGCGCCGCCAGACAGGCGCCGCCCAGGCGGCGGCAAACGGAGCGCGGGTTCATCCGGCGTGTCCTTTGAGGGCGGGCGTGAAGCCGCGAACGATGGCGGCGAGCCCGAACAGCGCGCCGGCGGTGAGGATGATGGCCGCGCCCGAAGGCACCGGCAGCTCGAGTTCGATCGGCACCAGGATGCCGACCTGCGTGCTGAGGGTGGCGATGAGCACGCTCAACCAGAAGAAGCCCCGCAGCGACAGGCTCAGCAGGCGCGCGGCCGCGGCCGGAATGATCAGCAGCGCGCCCACCAGGATGGCGCCGATGACCTTGACCGAGGCCACGGTGACCAGGGTCACCAGCACCACGAACAGGTAATCCAGCAGCTTCACGCGCACGCCGCGCACGCTGGCCAGCTGCGGGTTGAAGCTGGCCAGCATGAAGCGGTTGTAGAGCGGCAGCGTGAGCGCCACCACCAGCGTGGCCACCACCAGCAGCACCAGCAGGTCGCTGGTGTCGACCGTGAGCACCGAGCCAAACAGCACGTTCTCCAGGATGTGGATGTTCACGCGGCCCGACAGCACCAGCAGCAGGCTGGCACCCAGCGAGAGCGAGACCGCGAGGAAGACGCCGATCAGCGTGTCCGGCGACAGGCCGGTGCGGTTGCGCAGGTACATCAGCAGCAGGCCAAACAGCGTGCAGTAGGCGAACAGGCTGCCGTAGGGCCCGGTGTAGGGCTCGCCCAGCAGGATGCCGATGGCCACGCCGGTGAGCGCCGCGTGGCCCACGGCCTCGGAGAAAAAGGCCAGGCGCTTGACCACCACCAGCGTGCCCAGGCCACCGAGCACGGGGCCGATGCACAGGCCCGCGAGCACGGCGTTGACCACGAAGCCATAGCTCAGCGAATTCGGCAGCACGCCTTGCTCGGCCAGGTGCTGGATGGCGTGGCGCAGGGACTCGATCCATCCGGTCATTGGGAAGCCTCCGCGCGACGCGCTGCGGTGCGAGCCCCTTCGGGCGGCCGTGCGCGGCTCATGCCGCCACCTCCTCGACCGCGGCCTCGTGCCGCGGTCGGTGCGAGAACAGCGCCAGCACGCGCTGCGGCGTCAGCGCCTCGGCGGGCGTGCCGTCGAACAGCACCTGGCGGTTCAGGCCGCTCACCCGGTCGGCCAGCCGCGTGACGGCGTCCAGGTCGTGCTCGATCCACAGCACCGTGGTGCGCCGCTCGCGCCAGTGCGCCAGCAGGTCTTCGAACACGCGCATGCCGGCCTCGTCGAGCGCGGACATGGGTTCGTCGAGCAGGATCAGGTCGGGCGCGGGGATCAGGGCCTGCGCCAGCAGCACGCGCTGGCGCTCGCCGCCCGACAGCGCCCCCATGCGGCGCCGCGCCTTGTCCCACATGCCCACCCGCCGCAAGGCCTGCTCCACCGGCACCTGCCAGCGCCGCGACAGGCCCAGCAGCACCGGACGGCGCTGGCACATGGCCCCCATGAAGTCCAGCACCGTCATCGGCAGGCCGGCGTCGAAGGCCAGGGCCTGCGGCACGTAGCCCACCACGCCGGGCCGCTCGCCCGGCCACTCCAGGGCGATTCGGCCGCGGTGCGGCACCTGGCCCAGCAGGGCCTTGAACAGCGAACTCTTGCCGCCGCCGTTGGGCCCCACCAGGGCGTGCACGCCAGCGGCGGCCACGCGCAGGTCCACGCCCTGCAGGATCCCGGTCTGGCCGAGGGTGAGAGAGACCCGGTCGAACGCCAGGGCGGGCCCGCCGCGACCCGCTGGCCCGGCGAGTTCGGGGGGCAGCGACCCGCGCGGCGGCGTGGCATGGAGAGCCGCGCTCACGCCGCCTCCTGGATCGCGCGCACCACGGTGGCGAGGTTCTTCGCGATGTCCTGTTCGAACTTCTCGGCCGTGTAGGGCCCGTGCGAGATGTGCGTGAGCGCGTACAGGCGCACGCCGGTCTCGCGGCGGATGGTGTCGACGTAGGCCGAGGGGAAGTCCATCTCCGAGAAGATCACCTTCACGTCGAGCGCACGGATCTGATCGATGGTGCCCTTGAGCTGGGCCGGGCTGGGCTCGATGCCGTGTGCCGGCTCCACCACCGCCGCCACCTCCAGGCCGAACTCGCGCAACAGGTAGTCGTAGGCACCGTGGATGGTGGCGATGCGGAAATCGGCACCGGGCGTTTTCACCAGTTGGCCGAGCGCGTCGGCGCGCAGCTTGCGCAGATTCTGCGCGTAGGCGCGGGCATTGGCGGTGTAGGCGGCGGCGTTGGCGGGGTCGATCTGGCCGAGCGCGCGTGCGATGGTGTTGACCTGCGAGATGGAGGCCGTGACCGACAGGAAGGTGTGCGGGTTCACCACCTTGCCCGAGGTGCCGCGCCCCGCGCCCACGGCCGCCAGCAGCGGCACCTGGGCGTTGGCCTCGATCACCCGAAGGTCGGGCTTCTCGCTGGCCTTGATCATGCGGCCTGCGAAGTCGTCGTGACCCACGCCGTTGAGCACGATCGCGTCGAGCGAGGCGATGCGCTTGATGTCTTCGGTGCGCGGCTCGTAGGCGTGCGGGTTGAAGCCGGCGGGAATCACGGGCACCACCTCGGCGCGCTCACCCACGATGTTGGCGACGTAGCTGTAGTAGGGGTGCAGGGTCACGCCCACGCGCAGGCGCCTGGCCTGGGCGAAGGCGGGCAGGCCGGTGGCGGCCAGCGCCAGGGGCGTGCTGGCCAGGGCCGCGAGCAGGCGGCGGCGCGCGAAGGGCGTCTGAAGGTCTTGCATGGTGATGTGTTCGGTGAATGTCGGCGCCGGGCTCAGTGCGCGGTGTCCTTGCGCGTCACGCCGGCGTCGTAGCGCGTGACCACCTGGCGCCAGCCCTGGCGCACCAGCGCCGGGCCGTCGATGCCCTCGGGCCAGGCCACGGGGCCTTCGCGCTGGATCCAGATCTCGACCGCGTGCTCGTGCGCGTGCCCATCGGCGGCGGGGCCGACCGTGGCCGGTACGCGCAGCAGCAGGGACGCGGCCACCTGCGGCTCGGCGCTGCGGCCGACGAAAGCCAGGTCCTGCCCCTGCGGGCTCGACCGCCACTCGTGCGCACCGCGGGCGCGCGCTTCGGGGCCGGGGGCGAAGGGCGGCAGGCCCCGTTCGCGCAGGCGGTCCAGCGTGGGCATGGCCTGGTCTTCGTCGCGCAGCGCGGCGATCTCATCGGCGGCGACCAGCAGGTCGGCGTGCACGCCCTGCTCGGCCGCGTTCAGTTGCGTGCGCGCGTCCACCTGGTGCGTGGCCAGGGCAGAGGCGGCCGGCGCCTGCGATCGCACGCCGACGACCAGCGCCGCCAAGGCGAGCACACCCGCCGCGGCGAGCAGCACCCACAGGGTTTCGTGGCCGGCGCCCGCCGGCCTCACCACTTGGGTGCTCATGCGGACAGCTCCGTGCGGCGCGCAGCGGCGCTCATGGCTTCACGTCGGTATGGTCCACCTCGACCGAGTGCTCGCCGCCGTCTTCCAGGCGCACGAAGTACTCGCCCTCGGGCAGGCGGAAGCGCCAGGTGGAGTCGCCACCCAGCGTGCCTTTGGCCAGCACGCGCTCGTCGTAGGCTTTCACCGAGACGGCCATGCCGGCCGCGTCGCTGCCGTCGGAGAACTCGCCCTTGCACTGCACCATGTTGTCGGCGGCGGGCTGGCAGGCCAGCAGCAGGCTGTGCGCGGAGGACAGGCCGGGCCAGGCCAGCGCGCCGGTGAGCAGGACGGGGGCCCACCAGGCGGTGGGACGGGACAGGAAAGGGGGCATGGGTGTATCGGGCGAGTTCGTCGATGAGCCTGAATCATAAATGAGAATTGTTTTTACTCTCAGAAAGAGACGGGGCTCACCTGCCAGAATCGATCGAGGCGGCCCGCGCCGAAGCGCACAATGGGGATCTGCGGTGTGCCGACGGAATTTTTTTGCGCCGACCATGAGAATGCGAAACATTCTCGTTTAGAATGCCTCCACTTTCCTGTCACACCCCGTGTGCGCCGCCGTCGCGAAAGGATGTTCTCCATGATCACAGGCCTCGTCGTTCACGTTGCCAGTCTCATGCTGACCCTGATCGCGCTGTACTGGATCTTTCGACGCGAATGAGTTTTGAAACGACCGTCTCCGTACCGACCCCGTCGCGGCGCCTGAACCGCCGCCTCGCCGTGGTCGGCTCGGTGCTGGGCTTTCACGTGCTGGCGGTCTGGGCCTTGCAGAGCGGCTTGCTGCGCCGCGCGGTGGAGCTGGTGATTCCCGTGGAGGTGATGGCCGAGCTCATCGAGCCGCCGCAGCCCCAGGTGACGCCCGAACCGCCGGCCCCGGCGCCGCCCGCGCCCAAGCCGCCGCCACCCAAGCCGCGCCCGGCCCCGCCGCCGCCGCGCCCGCTGCCGGTGGCCACGCCCTCGCCTGCCCCGGCGCCGATCCAGGCCGCACCGCCCGAGCCTGTGGTGCCGGCGCCGCCGGCACCCGTGATGCCCGCGCCCCCGCCCGCTCCCCCGGCACCGCCCGCGCCTGCGCCCGTGGTGACCCTCCCCTCCAGCCAGGCGGACTACCTCAGCAACCCCAAGCCCGCCTATCCCTCGCTGTCCAAGCGCATGGGCGAACAAGGACGGGTGCTGGTGCGTGCCTTCGTCGACACCAAGGGCATGCCCAGCCGGGTCGAGGTGGCCCGATCCAGCGGCTTCGAGCGGCTGGACAAGACCGCCGTCGACACCGTGCTGCGCTGGCGCTTCGTGCCCGGCAAGCGCGGTGGCGAACCCGTGGCCATGTGGGTCGAGGTACCGATCGTTTTCGAATTGAACTTTTCGAACTGAAGTCAACCGCTTTTCTCAGGAGCCCGCTTTTCATGGATTCGCCGTTCGTCTCATCCGGCCTCGCCCACGTTTGGACCCAGGGTGACTGGGTCACCCGCAGCGTCGCCCTGGTGCTGCTGACCATGTCGCTGGCCTCGTGGATCATCATCCTGTGGAAAGCCCTGGACCTGCGCGCGCAGCGCGCCCAGGCGCGCGGCGTCGAAGGCTTCTGGCACAGCAGCGACTTCGCCGAAGGGTTGGAAAAACTCGGCGACGCCGAAGGCAACCCTTTCCGCACCGCCGCCATCGAGGGCCGCGAGGCCGCCCGCCACATCACCCACCAGGACGGCGCCAGCCGGCCGCAGCTGCACGACAACCTGGACGTGAGCGACTGGATCGAGCGCGCCCTGCGCAAGAGCGTGGACGACTTCACCATCCGCGCCCAGGGCGGCCTGTCGGTGCTGGCCTCGGTGGCGTCCACGGCGCCCTTCGTCGGCCTGTTCGGCACGGTCTGGGGCATCTACCACGCGCTGCTGAGCATCGGCAGCTCGGGCCAGGTGGCCATCGACAAGGTCGCCGGCCCGATCGGCGAGGCGCTGATCATGACGGCCCTGGGCCTGCTGGTGGCCATTCCCGCCGTGCTGGGCTACAACGCACTGGTGCGGGGCAACAAGGCCGTGCTGCACAAGCTCAACCGCTTCGCGCACGACCTGCACGCCTACTTCGTCACCGGTGCCCGCGTGAGCGTGGGCGCCGAGGGCAAGGTCCTGCCCATCAAGCAGCAGCAACAGCGGGGTTGATCACATGGCCATTGGCACGCAAGACACCAGCGACGAAGTCATGAGCGAGATCAACATGATCCCGTTCATCGACGTCATGCTGGTGCTGCTCATCATCTTCATCATCACGGTGCCGGTCATCCAGCACGCGGTGAACATCGACCTGCCGCAGGCGAGCGTCGAAAAGGTGCAGGACAAGCCCGAGAACATCCGCTTCTCGGTGAACGCCGAAGGCCAGTACTTCTGGAACGACCAGCGCCTGGCCGATGGCGAACTGGCGGGCAGGCTCAGCGCCGCCGCCGCGCAAGACCCGCAGCCCGAGCTGCACATCCGCGGCGACAAGGCCGTGCGCTACGAGCGCGTGGCCCTGGCCATGGCCGCGGCGCAGAAGGCCGGGCTGCGCAAAATCGGTTTCATCACGGAGCCCACGCCCTGAGGGGCGGGGACCGCGTCACGTATCGTGGGGCGACCCGGGGATTCTCCATCCCCGAGCGTCGTTTTTAGCCAGCCAGGGCGGTCACCCGCCGTTAGCCAGGCGTTTTTTACCCGATCCTCAAAGACCGAGCGCGGCGATGCCAGCACGGGCGATCTGCGCGTCCTCGCTCGACTTCACGCCGCTCACGCCAACGGCGCCGATGCACTGGCCGTCCTTCATCACCGGCACACCGCCCTCCAGCATGCCTTGCAGCTGCGGCGCACTCAGGAACGAGATGCGGCCCTGGTTGATGACGTCCTCATAGACCTTGCTCTCGCGGCGGCCCAGCGCGGCCGTGTGCGCCTTGGCGGGCGCGATGTGGGCCGAGATGGCCGGCGCGCCGTCCAGGCGCTGCAGCCACAGCAGGTGGCCGCCGTCGTCCACGATGGCGATGGTCACGTTCCACTGGTTCTTCAGGGCCTCGGCCTCGGCGGCGATGGCCATGGCCTTGACGTCGGCGGCGTCGAGCTGGTGTTTGGTCTTCATGAACGTCTTTCTGTATTCAGGATCGAAAAGCGGGGAAAGCCCGACGATAACCCGGCGATTCCTCACCCGACAGTCACAACTGCCCTCACCGCACGCCCACGGGCGCCGGCCAGGAATTTGAGGGCCCCAAGGAACCTCGTGCACAATGCCAGAGTCTTACGGCAGACTTAAGGAGAATTCCACCATGTCCGACCACGTGCAAACCAACGGCCGCTTCGGCACCGCTGTTTCGGCCAGCGCCACGCAACGCAACCGCGTGCTGCGCAACACCTACTGGCTGCTCGCGCTGTCCATGCTGCCCACGGTTCTGGGCGCCTGGGTGGGCGTGAGCACCGGCATCACCGCCAGCCTCACGGGCGGCCTGGGCCTGATCGTCTTCCTGGGCGGCGCCTTCGGCTTCATGTTCGCGATCGAAAAGACCAAGAACTCGGCCGCCGGTGTGCCGATCCTGCTGGCCTTCACCTTTTTCATGGGCCTGATGCTGTCGCGCCTGCTGGCGATGGTGCTGGGCTTCTCCAACGGCGCCAGCCTGATCATGATGGCCTTCGGCGGCACCGCCGCCGTGTTCTTCGGCATGGCCTCGCTGTCCACCATCATCAAGCGCGACCTGTCGAACATGGCCAAGTTCCTGTTCATCGGCGCGATCCTGATCGTGGTGGCCGCCGTGGCGAACGTGTTCATCCAGTCCAGCGCGCTGATGATCACCATTTCCGTGCTGGCCGTGGGCGTGTTCTCCGCCTTCATCCTGGTCGACCTCAAGCGCGTGCAGGACGGCGAGGAAACCAACTACATCAGCGCCACGCTGGGCGTGTACCTGAGCCTGTACAACGTGTTCCAGAGCCTGCTGATGCTGCTGGGCGTGTTCGGCGGCGACCGCGAGTGAGCCGTTTCACCCCGTGAAAGAAGGGCCTTCGGGCCCTTTTTTCTTGGCCAAGGCCGTCAAGTTCCGGCCCGGCCCGCCGAAATGCAAGGGCAAGCCACCAAGACCACCATGCGACGTCCCGCCCTCCTCCTGCTCACACTCGCCAGCACCTGGCTGGCCGGCTGCGATGCCCTGGGCATCGAGACCGCCACGCAGGTGAATGCCCGCAAGGAGTCGGAGGGCCGCGCCATCGGCAGCGCCTGCCGCCACGCGGTGCGCAGCATCGAGTCCTGCTTCCAGACCAACCCGCGCGCGGGCAAGGCCGCGGTGTTCGCGGGCTGGCGAGAGATGGACCAATACATGCGGGACAACAACGTCGTGGGCATGCCCTCCGAGGGCGAGGCGGCCCCAGCCGAGAAGGCCTCGTCGGACAAGCCGACGTCCTGACGGCTTCTGGCCTCCACCTCGCGGAGCTGGCGGACACCGGGCGCCCTGCTCGGCGAATGTCCTGCGGACGGCTGCGCCGTCCTCCTCCGTTACTTCGCTACGCAGGGCACTCAGCGTCTGCCAACTCGAACACGGCCATGCTCTCGACATGCGCGGTGTGCGGGAACATGTTCACCGCACCCGCCGCCACGCAGCGGTAGCCGGCCTGGTGCACCAGAAGACCCGCGTCGCGCGCCAGCGTGGCGGGGTTGCAGCTCACGTAGACGATGCGCGTCGGGGGCGTCCAAGCGCCCCGCAGTTCGGGTTGCTGGTGCAGATCGGCCAATGCCTTGACCAACGCAAAGGCGCCTTCCCGGGGCGGATCGACCAGCCACTTCTGCGCCACGCCATCGGCCACCAACTGCTCGGGCGTCATCTCGAACAGGTTGCGGGCGGCAAAGCGCGTGGGCGCGAAGGCCCGCGCCCGGCCTTCGCCATTGCGCGCCAGGTTCTCGCGCGAGCGGGCGACCAGGGCTTCGCTGCCCTCCACGCCCAGCACCTCGCGTGCCGTGGTGGCGATGGGCAGGGTGAAGTTGCCCAGACCGCAGAACCAGTCGATCACGCGCTCGTCGGCGCGCGCGTCCAGCAGGCGCAGCGCGCGCGACACCAGCACGCGGTTGATCGACGGATTGACCTGCGTGAAATCGGTGGGCCTGAAGGGCATGACCACGCCGAACTCGGGCAAGGCGTAGCTCAGTTCCTCGCCGCCCTCGTCGAGCCGGCGCACGGTGTCGGGGCCCTTGGCCTGAAGCCACCACTGCACGCCATGCCGCTGGCCGAAGGCGCGCAGGCGCGACAGGTCGTCCTCGCTCAGCGGCTCCAGGTGGCGCAGCACCAGCGCGGTGACGCTGTCGCCGCAGGCCAGTTCGATCTGCGGGCAGGTTTCGCGCGCGTCCATCTCGAAGATCAGCTCGCGCAGCGGCGCCAGCATGTCGCTCACGTGCGGTGGCAGCACCAGGCACACGCCCATGTCGGCCACGTAGCGGCTCTTGCGCTCGTGAAAGCCGATCAACACCACGCCCTTCTTGTGCACGTGGCGCACCGACAGGCGCGCGCGGTGGCGGTAGCCCCAGGCGGGGCCTTCGATCGGGCGCAGGATGGTCTCGGCGCGCACCTTGCCCAGGTGCCAGAGGTTGTCCTCCAGCACGCGCTGCTTGATGGCCACCTGCGCGGCCGGGTGCAGGTGCTGCATCTTGCAGCCGCCGCAGGCGCCCGCGTGCAGGCCGAAATGCGGGCAGCGGGGGCGCACGCGCTGCGAGGACTCGCGGTGCACCGCCGTGGTGGTGGCGGCTTCCCAGTTGTTCTTCTTGCGGTGAACGGAGACGCTGACCTGCTCAAAAGGCAGCGCACCCTCGATGAACACCACCTTGCCGTCGGCGCGGTGGGCGATGCCCTGGGCCTCGATGTCCAGGGACTCGACGGCAAGCGAACCGTCGGGATAGGCGGGGGATGTGTGGGGAGGAGACTCTGCGGACATCCCGCAATTGTCTCAGGCCGGCCGAAAGCGGCCGTGTCGTCGCCGGACCGCCCCCAGGCGACATGGCCCCCTCGGGGGACAGCGACCCGCGCAGCGGCGAAGCGTGGGGGCTACGTCAAGCCCAGGCCGCCAGGTATTCCTGCCAATGCGGTTCGCCCGGCGCCAGCCCACCCAGCGTCTCCTTCACGTAGGCGATCTCGCGTTCGTACTCGTCGGGCGTGAAGCCGCCGCGCATTTTCTGGAAGCGGCAGTACATGAGGTAGGTGTTCATCACGTCCGTCTCGCAGTAGCGGCGGATGGCGTCGGTCTGCCCTGCGAGGAACTGCGGGTAGACCTGAGAGCCGTCCATGCCCAGCTTGCCGGGAAAGCCGCAGAGCTTGGCCAGGCTGTCCAGGGGCGCGTTGTTCTTCGGCGTGTACATGGCCAGCAGGTCCATCAGATCCAGGTGGCGCATGTGGTAACGGCCGATGTAGTTGTTCCACTTGAACTCGCGGTCGTCCTCGCCCATGTCCCAGTACTTGTTGGCTTCCAAGCCGTGGCGCAGGCCGCGGTAGTGCAGCACGGGCAGATCGAAGCCACCGCCGTTCCAGCTCACGAGTTGGGGCACGTGCTTCTCGATCGCCTGGAAGAAGCTCTGGATGACCTTGGCCTCGCTCTGGCCGTCCTTGTCGACGAAGGAGTGGATGCGCAGGCCCTCGGCATTGCGGAACACGCAGCTGATGACCAGCACGCGCTGCAGGTACAGGGGCATGAAATCGCTCTGCCCCTTTTCTTTGCGCTCGGCCACCCAGGCGGCGTGGACCTGCTCATCGCTCAGCTCGGCGCCGGCCCCGCGCAGTGCGCGCAGGCCGTCCACGTCCGGAATGGACTCGATGTCGAAGACGAGGACGGGCCAGGCCATGCGCGGCCGGGCTCAGCGCTTGGGCAGGTGGGCCAGCGGGTCCACCGGCTTGCCCTGGCGGCGCACCTCGA
>NZ_MKSS01000095.1:0-3153 GCF_001897365.1 Hydrogenophaga sp. 70-12 | reverse complement strand
CCCTGGCCGACAAGCTGGAAACCCTGGTCGGCATGTTCGGCATCGGCAACCTGCCCACCGGCGACAAGGACCCGTTCGCGCTGCGCCGGCACGCGCTGGGCGTGGTGCGCATGCTGATCGAGCAGGCGCCCGATCTGGAGCTGCCCTGGTTGCTGCACAACGCGGGCGACCCGTTCGGCGACAAGATCCACCGTGACCGCTCGGCGGACGTGACCGCGCTCACCGACTTCATCTGCGACCGCCTCGCCGGCAGCCTGCGCGAGCAGGGCTACAGCGCGCAGGAGATCGACGCCGTGCTCGCGCTGCGCCCCGCGCGCCTGGCCGACGTGAGCAAGCGCCTGGCGGCCGTGCGCGCCTTCGCCGCGCTGCCCGAGGCCCCGGCCCTGACGGCGGCCAACAAGCGCATCGGCAACATCCTCAAGAAGTCCGAGGGCGTGGGCGAGTCGGTCAACGCTGGCCTGCTGAAGGAGCCCGCCGAGAAAGCCCTGTTCGACGCCATGCAGGCCACCGTGCCCGGCGCCGACGCTCAGTTCGAGGCCGGCGACTTCACCGCCAGCCTGCAGGCCCTGGCCGCGCTGCGCGAGCCGGTCGACGCCTTCTTCGACGGTGTCATGGTCAATGCCGACGAGCCCGCGCTCAAGGCCAACCGCCTGGCCCTGCTGCAACAATTGCACCGCGCGATGAACCGCGTGGCCGACCTGTCCCGGCTGGCCTGAGATCACCGGACGCCACTACCATTGCGCCATGCCCACCCCGCGTCAGATTGAGCGCTTCACCCTGGCTTTCCACCGGGAGGCTTTGCAACGGGTGGCCCGGTCGCCCGAGCTGATCGATCGCGCGCTGGCCGTGCTGGACCGTTGGGAAGCCTCGGGTTTGTCGAATGGATCGACGCCTTACCGCGAGGAGTGGCGGCAACTGCTGCTCGCGCGGGACGTGTCGCGGCTGACCCAGGCGGTTTGCGCCGACGGCGATCACGCGGCGACCTTGCGGGGTATGTCCCCGCTCGGCTTCGTGCTGCCGGACGAAGAGCGGCAGCGCCTTCGCCGGGAAGCCATGGCGCAATGAAACGGACCCAGCTCGCCCATGTGCTGCGCGCTGCCGCCGAGATTTCCGGCGAGAAGAGCTTCGTGCTGGTCGGTAGTCAAGCGGTGCTGTTGCTGCTGGAGCAGCCCGAGGGACGGTTGACCTTGTCCGAAGAGATCGACCTGTATCCCGCTGTTGCTCCCGACAAGGCCGATCTGATCGATGGTGCGCTTGGCGCGCTCTCGCCGTTCCATGATGAGTTCGGCTACCACGCCGATGGGGTCAGCCCGGACACGGCCGTGATGCCGGCCGACTGGATGGACCGCGCGGTCTTCCACTACTTCGGCGACATCACGGCCATCTGCCCCGATTTGCACGATCTGGCCGTGTCCAAATGCGTGGCCGGGCGCGAGAAGGACGCCGAGTTCCTGCGGGCCTTGTTCGAGCAAGGCCATCTGGATGTGAACGTCCTCATCGAACGCATCCGCCAACTCGATGGCGCCCAGTACCCGGTCGGCAGCATCGAAGCCTGGGCCCGCCGGCGCCACGCGGACGCCCTGCATGGGAAGGGATCATGAAGCTTCTCATCCTCGACCGCGACGGCACGCTCAACCGCGGCCGCGACGACAAGGTGGCGTCGCCGGACGAATGGGAGCCTTTGCCGGGCGCGCTCGAGGCGGTGGCGCGGCTCAACCACGGCGGCTGGCGCGTGGTGCTGGCCACCAACCAGTCGGGCATCGGCCGCGGCCTGTTCGACATGGCCTCGCTCAACGCCATCCACCTCAAGATGCACCGCCTGCTGGCCGCCGCCGGCGCGCGGGTGGAGGCCATCTTCATCTGCCCGCACGCGCCCGAAGACGCCTGCGGTTGCCGCAAGCCCGCGCCCGGCCTGTTCCAACAGATCGGCGCGCGTTTCGGCGTGCCCCTGGCCGAGGTGGTGGCCGCCGGTAACTCGCTGCGCCACGTGCAGGCTGGCGCCGCCGCCGGTTGCGCCACGCACCTGCTGCTCACCGGCCAGTCGGCCACGCTGGGCGGCCAGCCCGGCGCCACCATCGCCGGCCTGCCGCCCGCCACCCAGGTCCACGCCGACCTCAGCGCCTTCGCCGACTGGCTGCTGGCCCAGGTCCCACCCCCTTCCAAGCCGACCGCCTGACCCCCGAGCATGATCGCCATCCACTTCCTGCGCTCCGTGTTGCATTTGCTGGTGATGGTGATCACCGTGATCCCCTGGGGGCTGGCGGTGGTGATCGTCTCGCCCTTCGTGAGCAGCACCACGCTGTACTGGATGTGCGCGAACTGGCTGCGCGTGGCGGTGCACAGCGGCACACTGATCCTGGGCATCCGCAACCGCGTCACGGGCCTGGAGAACCTGCCCGTGGGCAGCACCGCGCCGGCCGTGCTGCTGCTCAAGCACCAGTCCACCTGGGAAACCTTCGCCATGCCCACGCTGATGCCGCACCCGCTGGCCTACGTGTTCAAGAAGGAGCTGCTCTACGTGCCCTTCTTCGGCTGGGCCATGGGCCGGCTGGACATGATCCACATCGACCGCAGCAAGCGCACCCAGGCCTTCAACAAGGTGGTCGAGCAGGGCCAGCGCCTGCTCGACCAGGGCACCTGGGTGATCATGTTCCCCGAGGGCACGCGCATCCCGCGCGGCCAGAAGGGCAGCTACAAGACCGGCGGCACGCGCCTGGCCGTGGCCACCGGCGCGCCGGTCATCCCCATCGCCGTGACCTCGGCCAAGTGCTGGCCGCGCAAGGCCTTCATCAAGCGGCCTGGCGTGGTGGACTTTTCCATCGGCAAGCCCATCCCCAGCCAGGGCCGCGAGGCCGACGAGCTCATGCGCGAGGTCGAGGCCTGGATCGAAGGCGAGATGCGCCGGCTCGACCCCGAGGCCTATCGATAGAAGCCATGAAGGGCTTCGTGCAGCTGGCGTTCGATCTGTTCGGCCCCGCCGAGCCCGGGCCGCCGCGCGCCGCGCCGGCCCCATCGGCCCCGGCCACCCCGGTCGGCACCGACCACGCGCTGCCGCTGGCCGAGGTCTTCCAGCCCGGCACCTGGCACCACCCGCGCGCCAACCGCCTGGTGCGCCTGCGCGGGGCCGAGGTGGGCTACGAATTCCTGCGCGGC
>NZ_MKSS01000094.1:0-17805 GCF_001897365.1 Hydrogenophaga sp. 70-12 | reverse complement strand
AAGGTGCGCGCCGTGATGTCGGACGGGCCGCCGGGCGGCGAGCCCACCAGCAGGCGGACCGGCTTGCCTGGCCAGCTTTGCGCATGAACGGCGCCAGTGGCCAGGGCGAAGAGCCCGGCATGGGCGAGCGCGCGAAGCAGGCGGGAAAAAGTCATCGGTCTGTCTCCTGATGGGGGGTGGTTGGCGGCGCCCCGGGCGTGCCTCACCATGGCACGCCTCGATGGGGCCCGCGCGCAGCTTAGAGGGACCGATCGCATCCGTAAAATTGAAAATTGCTCGCCAAATATAAAAATTCCTATGGACCCAAGGCACCTGGTGCAGCTCGCCGCGATCCTGGAGAAGGGTTCCATCACCCAAGCCAGCCGCCACCTGCACCTGACCCAGCCCACGCTGACGCACAACATGCAGACGCTGGAGATGCAGGCCGGCGGGCGCTTGTTCGAGCGCAGCCGCTACGGGGTGCGCAGCACGCCGCTGGGCGAGATGCTGGCGCGCGAGGGCCGCGCCATTGCGCGCCGCCTGAAGGACGCGGCCGAGGTCACCGCCCGCCACCGGGGGGGCATCCGCCACCAGGTGCGGCTGGGCATCGGCCCGGTGATCGGCGCGGCGGTGATGGGCGAGCTGGCGCCGGTGCTGCTGCGGCAGTTCCCCGATCTGGCCCTGGCGCTGCAGAACGACCGGCCCCACCTGTTGTTGGAGCAGCTCATCGACGGCGGGCACGACTTCGTGATCGCGCCGTCCTGGCTGGAGCACCCGCCGCCGGGCATCGTGCGCCAGCTGCTGGCCGACGACGAGTTGGGCGTGTTCTGCGCGCGCCAGCACCCCCTGGCGGGAAAGGCCGAGCTGGGCGCCGAGGACGTGGACGACCGCGCCTGGATCAGCCTGGGCACGGCCTCGCCCTTCGATCAGGACGTGCGCGGCAAACTGGAGGCCGTGGGCGTGCAGCGCCTGCGCATCGAGATCACCGTGTTGGGCGACGCCGCCATGCTGCTGGACATGCTGGCCCAGGGCCAGCACCTGGCGGTGTTGCCGCGCTTCCCGCTGCGCCGCCTGGCGGCGCGCTTCGGCCTGGTGGAGCTGCCCCTGTCCGGCCCGCCCACGCCGCGCCCCATCTACCTGTGGTGCCGCGCCGGCCTGCTGGAGGACGCGGTGATGGGCGAGGTCTCGGAGTTGATCGTGGAGACCGTGCGGGCGTGGGCGCGGTGAGCGCGGCCCGCATCAGGCCGCCGACACCTGGGTGAAGATGCCGTGGGCCGCTTTTCGCAAAGTCACCAACAGGGCGTCCTTGCGGGCGTCGAATTCCATGGACGGAACCGCCAGCCCCAAGGAGGCGGTCATTCGCCAGTGGGCACTCAGGATCGGCACCGAGACGCCGACGATGCCGTTGGTGAACTCGTCCTTGGAATAGGCAACGCCTTCTTCGCGCGCCAACCGGATCTGGCGCCGCAACTCCTTGCTGGAGTGCAGTGACCGGCTGGTGATGGGCCGCAGTTGCACCCGCGCCAGATACGACTCCACGTCCTCGCTGGCCATGTGCGCCAGAAACAGCTTGCCGGACGAGCTGGCGTACAGCGGCGCACGCACCCCCTCGTGCATGGCGTACCCCTGGGCATCGGCGGCCGTCACCCCCAACACCCGCTCGACGATGTCGCCGCGCAGGATGTTCAGCCCACACGAGTACCGGGCCTCGAGCGCCAGCTTCTCCATGTGCGGTCGGGCCTGTGTCACCAGACGCTGGATGTGCAGCCCATGGCGGATCAGGTTCACCGCCGAGGCGCCCAGGCGGTAGGGGCCGTTGGGGCCGAGGGATTGAATGTAGTCGCGGCTTTGCAGCGTCCTCAGCAGTTGGCTCAGGCTGCTCTTGGGGATCGCCGCGCGCAATGCCAGCTCGGCGTGAGAAAGCGAGCGGTCTGAATTGGCCAGGATCTCCAGCAGGTCCAGGGTCCTGTTCGCCGACTTCACCGCACCGCTGCCTGTCGGGGAACTCGGCGGATGGCGCGGCACGGCAACTCCCTAACTGGCGGAAAACCCATTCTGCCCGATGGTGCTGGCCATGTGGTACGCCATCGCCATGTGCGGGCCATGGTTGATGCCTGGGCCAGGGTAGGCACCGCCCATCATGTTCACGCGGTCTGCCCCGACCACATACAGACCGTTGACGGCGCTGCCATCTTGCGCGAGCACTTGGCCCCTCAGGTCGGCCTGCAAGCCGTCAAAAGTGCTCAGGTCGCCCACCAGCAACTTCAGGCCAAAAAAGGGCGGGCGTTCTATGGGGGCGACGCAGGGATTGGGCTTCCAATCCGGGTCGCCCAGAAAGCGGTTGAAGGCGGTCGAACCCCGCCCGAACTGGGGGTCCCTGCCGGCCGCCGCCGCCCGGTTGAAATCCTCGACGGTCTTGCTCAGCTCGGAGGCGTCAACGCCGAGTTTCTCGCCCAGATCGAACAAGGTGTCGGCCATGCAAAGGTAGCCACTTCTCAGGTGCTGGCGAAACGGCAGCGGTGCCGGTTTGACGAAGCCCAGGCCATAGCGCGCCAGCGCACGGCTGTCACAGATGAGCCACATCGCGGCCTCGGAGCGGTCAGATGCCTCGCGCAGGGCGGCCGAGCACACGTCGTGGTAGGAGTTGGCCTCGTTGGTGAAGCGCCGGCCGCTGCGCAGCACCGCGATGACACCGGGCTTGTAGCGATCGAGCAAATGGGGAAAGACCGCGGGTCCAGAGCGCCCCCTGGGCACGAGGGACAGGGGCATCCAGGCGGCCGGCTGCGGCAACGGTGCCGCCAGGCATCCCCCGGCCGACAAGGCCAGGCGGATACCGTCTCCCGTGATGGATGGCGGGGTGGCGGACAGGGGCTTTCGATCGGCCAGCGCTGTCGGGAAGCGCGCGGCCGTGAGCGCCTGGTCGTGCGAAAACCCGCCGCAGGCCAGCACCACCCCGCACGGCGCCACCAGCCGAAAGGGCTGGCCCCGGAAGGTGCCCGACACGCCCTTGATGCCGTGCTCGTCCCGGATCAGGCCCGTTACCTCGGCGTGGGTGAGCACCGGGATCTTGAGGTCGATGGCCGCCGCCTTGAACAGCGCGGCAGCCAAGGCGTTGCCACCAGTGACATGCACCGCGCTGCCGTAGCGCAGCAGGTCGACACCATGCGACACCAGGCGTCTGGCGACATACAGGAACGAGGCGAACGATCGCGTGGCCTTGAAGAAATGCTTCAGGTCGGCGTTCGACGAGTTGAACATCATGCCCATGAAGGTGATGGTCTTCAGGGGCGGACGCAGGCGGCGGCGTTCGTGTCGCAGCCGCCGGGTATCGAACGGCGCGGCCACGAGGGCGCGTCCGATCAGGCTGGCTCCCGGCGCCTCGGGGTGGTAGTCGGGGTAGAGCGTCGAACAGAACCTCACATCGGTCTCGCGTTCGAGGAATTCGACCATTTCCGGCCCCTTCTCCAGGAACAGCTCCACCGAATCCGACGCATAACGATCGGCCATCTCGTGGCGAAGGTACTCGCGCACGGCCGCTGGCGAATCCTGCGGGTTCTGCTGGCGCCCCCTGGCCGTGAGCGGCACCCACAGCACACCGCCGGAAACCGCCGTGGTGCCGCCGACCAGGGCGTCCTTCTCCAGTACCACCACGCGCATGCCCCGGCGCTGGGCGACGATGGCCGCCGTCAGCCCCGCCGCGCCCGAGCCGACGACGACCAGATCGGCCTCGGGAAGGGCCATGTTGTCGTGGCGCCGGGCCCCGCCGGTGCCGTCACGCTGTGGCGACATGTCATTCCAGCCGGATGTTCTTTTCCCGGATGACCTGGCCCCACAGGGCCGTGTCCCTTTCGATGACCGCTTGGAACGCGTCGGCCGAACCGCCCACCGAGGTCGCGCCCAGCTCCACGGCGCGGGCCGAAAACCGGCGGTCCTGAACGATCTGGTTCAGCGCCTCATTCAAGCGCTGGACGATCGGCCCGGGCGTGCCGGCCTTGGCCACCACCCCGAACCAGGAGTAGAGGTCCAGCCCCGCAATGCCTTGTTCGGCGAATGTCGCCACGGCCGGAAACTGCGCCAGGCGGTCGGCGCTCGATACCGCCAGCGATTTCAGGCGGCCGCTGGCCAGCAAGCCCTTGGACGACATCAGAATGTCGAAGTAGACAGACACCTCGCCGCTCAGCACGGCGGCAAGGGCGGGCGCCGATCCCTTGTACGGCACGCTCACCATCGAGGTCCCCGTCTGGCGCTGGAATATCTCGCCGAACAAGTGCGGGCCGGTGCCACTGCCGGCGGTGGCGTAGTTGACCGCGCCAGGCCGCTCGTTGACCCATCGCACCAGGTCCTGGATGCCATTGCCCCGGAAGGAGTCGGCGACCACCGCCATGTACGGACTTTTCAAGGCCATGCCGATGCCGCGAAAGTCCTTCAACACGTCAAACGAAATGCGGGGGTACAGCCATTTGCCCGTGGTGATGGAATTCGACGCGAGCAACAGGGTATGCCCGTCGGCGGGCCGCGCCATCACGGCTTCCGCGCCGATGATCCCGCTGGCGCCGGGTTTGTTGTCCACGACCACCGGCTGACCGAGCGCCTCGGCCAGCCCCGTGGAAATCGCCCGGGCGGTGATATCCGCCGCACCGCCTGGCGAAAAGGGCACGATCATCGTGATCGGTTTGGACGGATAGGTCTGCGCCCGGCCGACGCCAGCGGCGGCGAGGGCGGTGGCTGATATCAACAATTCGCGTCGGCTGAGCATGGTGGTCTCCTGTGGGGTAGGCAAATTCATTGGCTGACGAATGTTTCGGTGGCGTCTTTGGCGCTGGCGAAGCCGCCGCGGGCGTGAATGACGCCGCGCACGGCGTCCGCGTTCGGGCTGGCACCGCTCGCCGCTTCCAGGGCGGCCATGACGCCCGCCGCTTCGCCCAATGCCATGGCCGTGGCCATATGCCGCGCGCCGCCATTGGCGTGCCGGGTCGCGGAAATCGCCCTGCCCGTGACCACCAGGCCGGACATCGACTCCGGCATGAGGCAACGCATGGGAATTTCGAATGGCCGAGCCGGCACATGAAGCGATATCCCGGTGCCTCCGGTTTCGTGGATATCCATCGGCCCGGCGCCCAGCGCGATCGAATCCGGGAAGTGCTTGAACGACAGGATGTCCTCTTGAGTGAGCGTGTAGCGGCCGGCCATCCGGCGCGTTTCGCGCACACCGATGTGCCCGGCGATGGCGGCCAGCGTCGCCCGCTGAAAACCCGCCACATGCTCTTTGAGAAACGACAGGATGGAGCCGATCTGCTGTCGCCCCTCGACTTCGGCGCGGCTGAGGTCGCCCGCCTGGGTCGCATCGATCCCGGAGACCCGACTCATCAGGCAAATGGCGTCCGTGTTGCCCGGGGTGCTGCAAAAGGACAGGCTTTCCCAGAAGATCCGTCCTTCGCGAATGCCTTGCAGGGCCAATTCCCGTTTGCGTGCGCGTGGAATGGCCCGAAAGCTGGCCACGTCGACATTCGACAGGCGAAACATCAACGTGCACGGCTGGACATCCGCGCCATCGGACAATTCGGAAGGGGCCATGGCCACGCCCGCGCCGAAGGCGACCGCGGCGTCGCCGGTGGCGTCAATCACCATGCGCGCGCGGATGGCGCTGCGCCCGGAAATGTCTTCGATGACCACGCCCGTGACGCGCCGATTCGCCACGATCGGGGCGACGACCCGGGTATGGAAACGCACATGCAACGGCGTCGATGCCGCAAGGGCATCGGCGGCGATTTTCAAGACCTCCGGATTGAACGCGAAATGAACGATGGGAATCGGATGTTCGCTGGCTTCCGCCATGAGGTATTGCTTGAATCCCTCGCTGCCATCGAGCGCCACCACCCGGTCGGCCAGCTCTTTGGCGATGCCGCCGACCACGCGGGTATCGCGGTTGTAGAAGCCGATCCACTGGGCCACCATGCCGTAGGTTGCGGTGCCGCCGAGGCAATTGGCGTGTTCAAGCAATAGCGTTCGTGCGCCCAGGCGGCTGGCCGATACCGCGGCGATCAATCCGGAGGCCCCGCCGCCGGCCACCACCACATCAAATTCGTCGGTATAGGGCGTTGCCAATACTTCGTTCAAAACCGGCCGTTGCATGGTTGTCGCTGCTCCAATGGCTTGCAATCGGTCCATGCTATGGGGGCCCTCGAAGGCCGGCCAGGCCTTGTTCACATCCATGAACAGTATTTGCCGAGGGGGCGGTGATCCGTGGGGCCGCGGGCTGCGTAAATCCGACGACGACCAGCCGAACGCCAGCCGAACCGCCATGGACCAAAACCCCTCCCATCCGCGATGGCGCCTGCGGGCCGCCCTCGCGTTCGCGGCCGCCGCACTGGCCGCCTGCGCCAGCCGCGGCGGCTCGTCCGCCGCGCGCCTGCCCACCATCCCGACCGCGGGCCAGGTCGACCTGGCCCGCTTCATGGGCGATTGGTACGTCATTGCGCATGTGCCCACCTGGCCCGAACGCGCGGCCTTCAACGCGGTGGAGTCCTATTCCCTGCGCGAGGACGGCAGGATCGCCACCCGGTTTCGCTTCCGCCATGGCGGCTTTGACGCACCGGTGAGCACCATGCACCCCGTGGGCACGGTGCGCCCCGGCACCGGCAACGCGGTGTGGGACATGCAGTTCCTGTGGCCGTTTCAGGCCGAATACGTCATCGCCGAGTTGTCCCCGGACGGGCAGCGCACGCTGATCGCCCGGTCCGATCGCGACTACGCCTGGTTGATGGCGCGCACGCCGCAGATCGCGCCGCAGGCCTACGAGCAGGCCATGGCCCGCCTGCAGGCGCTGGGCTACGACCTCCAGAAGGTGCGGCGCGTGCCGCAGCGCTGGCCTGAGTCGGGGCCCGATGCGGCGCCGCCGCAGCGCGCCAATGAAGGCCCAACCGGGGAAGTGGCGCGCTAAGGCGCGCAGGCCTTGCCGGCCGGCGGGGTGGCGCCTCCCACCCCGTCAAGCCGGCGCGCCCACAGGGTGAGCACCGGCAGCACCAGCGCCCACTGCAGCGACAGCAGAGCCATGGCGATCCCGGGCTCGAGCAATTGGGCCGCGCCCAGGCGCGCGCCCGACAGGAAGGCCAACGGCCCCGCCACGGCGCCCAGTGCGGCGGCCAGCAGGGGGCGGCCATGCAACCAACGCAGGGTCACATTGAGCGAGGTGGCGAAGACCGCCCAGAGCGCGGTCATCCAGAGGGGCGGCAGGGCGGCGCTCCACTGGCCGCTGGCATAGGCCAGCACGCCCTGGCGCAGCACCAGCGTGTCGGCGACGGCACCCAGCCCGGCGGCGAGCAGCATGAGCCGGGCCTCGGCGCGCGGCCGCGGGGCCCGTCGCAGGTGCCACAGCAGCACGGCCAGCGCGGGCAGGGTCCCCCACACGGGCAGGCCATGGGCCGCGCCGAGCACGGCGGCGAACCAGGCGAGCTGGGTCCACAGCACATTGCTCCATTGCCAGCGGCGGTCGGGCGTGGTCTGTGGGGCGGGCATGGCCCTTATACGGAGGAGGCCACGGCTTGGATGCCCCGGCCGGCGCCAGGCGCTGGCGCCGCGCTGCCGATGCCGGCCCCAGAATGCCGCCCCATGCAAGCCTTGCTCGACGCCATCGCGACGATGGCCTTTCCCCTGGGCGCCCAGCGCGTCTTCCATGGCCGGGGCGGTCTCTACCCCGGCTGCGAACACCTGGCGCTGGACGCCTTCCCGCCCGCCCTGTTGCTCACGTCGTTCCAACCCCTCGACGAGGCCGCGCTGGCCGCCGTGGGGGAGGCCCTGGCCGCGCGCTGGTGCGAGCTGACGGACGAACCCCTGAGCTGGGTGTACCAGTGCCGCGGCCACGGCGCCGCCACGCGCCTCATGGCCGGGGCACTGCCCGAGCCGCACGTGGTCACCGAGGCCGGCGCGCGCTACCTCGTGCACCTGCTGCGCGGCCAGAACCACGGCCTGTTCCTGGACATGGCCGAGGGCCGGCGCTGGGTGCGCGAGCGCGTGCAGCGCGGCGACCGCGTGCTGAACCTGTTCGCCTACAGCTGCGCCTTCTCGGTGGTCGCGCTGCAGGCCGGGGCCAGCGAGGTGGTCAACGTGGACATGGCCGCCGGCGCGCTGGCCACGGGCCGCGCCAACCACGAACTGAACGGCCTGCAGGCCGGCGCCCGCTTCCTGGCCCACGACATCTTCAGCTCCTGGGGCAAGCTCACGCGCGGCGGGCCGTACGACCTCGTCATCTGCGACCCGCCCAGTTTTCAGAAGGGCAGCTTCGTCGCCACCAAGGACTACGCCCGCCTGGCCCGGCGCCTGCCGGCGCTGCTGGCCCCGGGCGGGCAGGCGATGCTGTGCCTGAACGCGCCGGAACTGGGCGTGGCGTTCCTGCGCGAGGCGGTGGAGTCGAACGCGCCGGGGCTGGCGTTCGTGGAGCGCGTGGCCAACCCGGAGGCGTTCCAGGACGTGTCGGCTGAACGCAGCCTCAAGGTGCTGGCGTATCGGCGGGACTGAGTGGACGCCCGCCCAAGAACTGGTCCGCCACCCTCGGCCTGCCGCGCTCCCTGTTGGGTGAGGTGCCCGCCTGGCGGGTGCGGTAGCGGCGCGGCCGCCGCGGCCACGGGGGACCGGCGGCTCGACTAGGATGGCGGCCCTCGGCCAGAACCCGCGGGCCCCGTTCGGCCAGGCCCGGCGTCCCGCATGAACCAACTCACCACCCGCCAAACCACGGTCACGCTCGAAGACGGCTCGCGCCACGCGGCGCTGGAGCTGCTGATCGATGGCGAAAGCCTGATCGAGGCCGTGCGCCGGTACGAGCGGCCCATGGCCGAGGCCGAAGGGCACCCGGGCCTGGCCGCGGCCTACGTGTGGCCGGTGCCGCCTGCGCGGCAACTGGCCGCGCTGCGGCGAGGGGCCACCGACGCCGACGACAAGCGGGCCTTGCTCGAATGCGCCTGTGGCGAACCGGGTTGCTGGCCGCTGCTGGCCACCGTCACCCTGGGGTCCGCCCAGGTTATCTGGTCGGGTTTCGAGCAACCGCACCGGCGCGCGGACTCGGCCGCCGGGCACTGGGACTACGGCGGCTTCGGACCGTTCGTGTTCGAGAGAGCGGCGTACGACGCGGCGCTGCGGCCGGCGGTTTAGCTGGGGCCTTGGCCAAGCATGGGGGCTTGCCACGGCCCATGCCGCCCCATCACCGCCCCAGCTCCCTCACCAGGCGAATTCCCACCAGCGTGTACCGCGTCTGCACGGTGTTCCAGTTGCGGAATCCGCAGCGCGCGTACAGCGGCCAGGTGTGCCAGGAGCCGCCGCGCCGCACCTTGACGCTGCCATCGGCCGGGCCCTGGGGGTCCTCGGTGGGGGAGCGCGCGTAGTAGTCCTCGCCGTACCAGTCCGACACCCATTCCCACACGTTGCCGTGCAGGTCGTGCAGGCCGAAGGCGTTGGGGGCGTAGCGGCCCACGGGGGCGGTGAAGGCGTGGCCGTCGCGGCCGGGCAGGGCGCGGTCGCGCCAGGCGGGCCAGTTGGCGGCGGCGTCTTCGTCGAAGGTGTTGCCCACGCGGACCAGGCCCGCCGGGTCGTCACCGTGCTGGTAGCGGCCCGTGCCGCCGGCGCGGCAGGCGTATTCCCATTCGGCCTCGGTGGGCAGGCGGTAGGTCCGGCCTTCCTGTTGCGTCAGCCAGCGGGCCAGGGCGGTGGCGTCGTTCCACGTGACGTTGACCACGGGGTGGTCGTCGCCTTGCGCGAAACCCGGGTTCTGCCAGGAGTAGCGGGGCGAGCGGCCCTCGAAGGCGTCGCGCCGGGGGGTGGTGGCCGGGTCGTAGGCGGGGTTGTAGCCATAGCCGCCGGTGCCGTCGGCGATGGATTCGGGCACGTGGCCCGAGCGCTGGAGGAAGGCGCGGAACTGGCCCACCGTGACTTCGTGGCGGGCCATCTCGAAGGGCCGGGTGATGCGCACGCGGTGCACCGGCGCTTCGTCGGACAGGCCCTCGAAGCGGGACGGCTCCAGGCCAGGGTAGCTGGCCGCGAGCCTCGACGCCGGCTCGTCGCTGCCCATCGAGAACTCGCCCGCCGGCACCCGCACGAAGGCAATGCCCAGGGTGTCGGTGGCGGGTGGGGGCGCGGCGCAGGCGGCCAGCAGCAGCGGCAAGGCCAGCAGGGCCGGGGGGGATGAGCGTCGGAGCGGCATGGGCTTTGCGTTCGGGTGGATTCAGTGCGGCTCGGCCCGGCCGTCGAAGGCCAGCAGCAGCCAGCGCGTCAGATCGTGCATCGCCCCCAGCGCCGGCCCCTGTGGCTGCAGGCCGGGCGTGAAGCCCAGGGCCTGGAACCGCCCGGCCAGCGTGGCGTCGCTGGTGATGAGGTGCACCGGCACGTCCCACGGGGCGTCGCGCCCCGCCACGCCGCCGGGCGGCTGGTGGTCGCCGACGACGATCAGCACCAGTCCCTGGCCGGCCGTGCGCTCGAGGTGGCGCGCCAGCCATTGGAACTGGTAGCGCAGGCTGTCGGGATAGCCCGCGCGGCCCGATTGGCCCGAGGTGCCCGGGGGCGGGCCGCGCAGCGGATCGTCCAGCAGCGCCGGCAGCGGCTGGAAAGGCGCGTGCGTGCTCACCGTGGGGAACACCGCGAACACCGGCCGGCGCGTGGCGGGCGGTGCGCCCAGCTCCTGTTCGTGCAGCAGTGCCATGGCCACCTGGTCGGGGATGCGCCAGTAGCCGATGTCCGGGCCGCGGTAGCCCAGCTGGACGTCGTCGGCGAAGCGCTCGAAGCCGTAGAAGGCACCCTCGGGCCAGGCGCGCTTGATGCCGGGCATCCAGCCCACCGTTCGGTAGCCGTGCCGCGCAAAGAGGCTCACCAGCGTGGGCCGTTGGCTGGCCATCAGCAGGTTGTGAAGCGCCGGGTCGGTGATGGCGAGGCCCGACAGCAGGCTGGCGTGCGACAGCCACGAGGCGCCGCCGAAGGTGGCCGCGCGCACGCGGGCCGACAGCACGCGCCGCCCGCTGGCGTCGATGGCGGCCTGCAGCCGCTCGCGCGCCGGCGCCAGCGCGCCCGACAGGGCCGCGTCGTCCAGCGCGACGGCGCCGTAGGACTCCGCGAACAGCAGCAGCACGTCGGCCGCGCGCGCCCCGTCCGCGCCGCGCAGCGATTGCAGGTCGGTGTCGAAGGCCGGACCGGCGCCCAGCGCGGCCTCGCCGCGCCCCGGCCCCAGCACCTGGGCGAACAGCGTGGCCTGGTTCCACAGCGTGGGCGCGAGCGGCAGCGAGAAGAACCAGCGCGTGTCGCGCTGGCCGGGCACGTAGGCGGCGAAGCACAGGCCCAGCGCGGCGGCCGACAACAGGCTGCCGCGCCGCAGCGCCGGCCAGGCGGCCAGTGCCTGAGACAGCGCGTCGATGGCCCAGCGCGCCAGCGCCAGCAGCAGGGCCGCGCCCAGCGGCAAGGCCAGCGCCGCGAGGGCCACCTGCCACGCCGGCCAGGACCGCGCCGCCAGCGCCACCAGGTCGAGCGCATAGCGGCCGTCCCAGTAGAGGTTGACCGGGCGACCCATCATGGCGGGCGCGGTCACGTCGGCGTAGCGTGCCGCCGCCAGCGCCACGGCGCCCAGCGCCAGCCCCGTGGCCGCGCGCGCCGAGGGGGCGCCACGCCAGGCCACCCAGGCCGCCAGCAGCGCCAGGCCCAGGCAGAGCTCGAAGGACAGGCGCGGCATGAAACGCACGCCCAGGCCGGGCCACCGGTTTTCGAAGGTCAGCAGGGTGTTGAGCAGCACAAACGCCAGCGCGGCGCGGCCCGCGGTAACGGCCGTCATGGGGGCGCCTTCCCGCTTGCTTCACAATGGCCGGTTTTTTTTCCCGCCACAAGACCGCAGAAAGGACCTGGATGCTTCAATTCAAGAACAAGACGATCGATACCGCCATTTTCGATATGGATGGGACCATGTTCGACACAGAGCGACTGAGGTTCCGTACCCTGTCGCAGGCCGCCGAAGAACTGTTCGGCAAGCCTTTCACCGAGGATGTGCTCATGGGCTCGCTGGGCCTGAGCGCCACCAAGGCTGAAGAACTTGCCAAACAGCACTATGGAGCGGCCTTCCCGTACGCCGACATCCGCCGCCGCGCCGACGAGTTGGAGCTGCAGCATGTGCGCACGCACGGGGTGCCGGTCAAGCCCGGGCTGCTGCCGGTGCTGGAGCGCCTGCGCAAGTCGGGGCTGAAGATGGCGGTGGCCACCTCCAGCCGGCGCGCCATCGCCGAGGAATACCTCATCAACGCGAACATCTTCAAGTACTTCGACCTCTGCGTCTGCGGCGACGAGGTGAAGCAGGGCAAGCCGCACCCGGAGATCTTCCTGCGCGCCGCCGAGGCCCTGAACAGCCAGCCCGAGCGTTGCCTGATGTTCGAGGACTCCGAGAACGGCCTGCGTTCCGCGGCCGACGCCGGCGGCCTGGCCATCCTGGTCGAGGACATCAAGCCGCCGCGGCCGGCGGTGGCCGAGCGTGCCTTCGCGCGCTACGCCAGCCTGCGCGGCTTCCTGCAGGAGCTGGCGGCCTGCACGCCCCGGCTGCCCATGCCGGCCCTCACCGAGCCCTTCCCTCAGGCGGTCAACCAGCTCAAGGCCGGCATCCATGGCTTCGGCGCCATGGGCGGCGGCTATCTGGCGCAGGTGTTCTCGCACTGGGACGGCTACACCCGGCCGGGCGAGATCATCGCCTCCACCGGCAACGCGCTGCTGCGCGACGCCGTCAACGCCTTCGGCAAGTACAGCGTGCGCTACGGCAGCCTGGCCTTTGACCAGACCATCCAGCGCATGCGCCTGGTGGACGCGGCCGACGACGCGGCCGTCGCCGGCATGTACCGCGACTGCGAGATCGTGGCCCTGTGCCTGCCCGAGCAGGCCATGGTGGCCCAGGCCCCGGTGATCGCCCGGGGCCTGGCCGAGCGCTTCGCTGCGCACGGCCGCTCGCTGACGGTGCTGGTGGTGCTCAACAAGGTGGGCGGTGCGCGCTTCGTGCAGGCGCAGGTGGCCAGCGCCCTGCGCGAGCGGCTGCCGGCGCGCCAGGCCGAGCAGGCGCTGGAACGCACGCACTTCTGTGAGACGGTGGTCACGCGCATCGTCTCCAAGCTGTCCGAGGAGGCGCTGCTGCGCCAGCTGCGCATCAAGCACGACCTGTACGAGAAGAACGTCGCCGCCGTGCGCGAGGCTGCGCTGGAGACGGCGGCGCCGGACTACGGCATCGGCGACGACCAGGCCGAGGCGATCTCGCCCATCGTCAGCACCCTGCGCGACGCTGGCGCCCCGGCCAGCGCCCTGGCGCCGCTGCACCTGATCCTGTTCAACAGCGAGACCGACATGCCGCTGTACGCGCAGCGGGGCGGCGAGCTGCTGGAGCACCTGCGCCAGATCGACACCGTGGACGACATCGGCGAGGTCCAGGCGCTCAAGAACCGGCTGTGGAACGGCACGCACGCCATCATTGCCTGGTACGCGGCCTTGCTGGGCTACCCCACCATCGGTCACGCCATGGGCGATGTGCGCGTGCAGGCCCTGATGGACCATCTGCTGGACGTGGAACTCGCCCCCGCGCTCAGGGCCCGGTTCCCGGCGCTGGGGCCGCACCTGTCGGAATTCGTGCACACCTTCCGCCGCCGCTGCGCCCATGCCTTCAAGGACCCCTGCGCTCGCGTGGGCCGCGACCCGCTGCGCAAGCTGCAGCGCGATGAGCGAGTCTTCGGCAGCCTGGCGATGGCGCAGGCCCACGGCGTGCCTGCCTCGGGCCTGGCCTTCGGCGCGGCGCTGGCCGTGTGGTACGCGCTGCACCACCCCAATGCCCTGGAGGACGGCGAGTGCCGCACGATCCGCGAGATCCACGCGCGGGAGGGCTCGCTGCGCGGGGTGCTGTGCTGGCGGGGGGACTACCACGGCCAGGCCTTCGCCGGGCTGGACGCCGGCCGCGACGCGGCCCTGCTGGACGCCGTGCAGGCGCACTTCGACCGCCTGCTGGCCGACGGCGAGGCCTACCTCTCGGCGCCCGCCCTGGCGTGATCGCCCGGCGCGCGTGAACGCCCGACCGGCCGGTGGCGCGCGCCGCCGACCGGGCCGGGCCTTCACTGCCGCACCGCCTCGAACTCGATGATAAGCGGCACCTCGTCGCCCACCCAGCCGTTGGCCACCGCGTAGTTCATGCCGTAGGCGCTGCGCTTGAAACTGCCGCGCGCCGATACGCCCATGGTGTAGGGCTTGCGGCCCGGCCCGCCCAGAGGCGACTCGGCGCTCTTGTTCCAAGTGGCCTGCAGGGTGAGCGGCAGGGCCTTGCCCAGCAGCTCCAGCTGGCCGGCGACCTCGAACTGGCGCTCGCCGGTGCGCTTGGCGCCGCTGGCGGTAAAGACCATGCGCGGGAATTCGCCGCTGTTGAGGAAGTCCGGGCCCTTGAGGTGTTCGTCGCGCTTGCGCTGATTGGTGAAGACGCTGGCGGTCTCCACCTCGATGCGCACGTCCGTCAGCGTGCCGCTGGCCTCGTCGAAGCGGTAGCTGCCGCGCGCGGAGCGGAACAGGCCCAGCACCTTGGCATAGCCGATGTGCTCGACCAGGAAGGCGATGGTGATGTGGTCGGGGTCGAGCTCGTAGCGCGCGGCCTGGGCCATCGCGGCCGTGGGAGGGAGCAGCAGCGCGGCGGCCAGGGCGGCGCCGGCGGCCAGCAGGCGGCGGCGCGGGTGGGGGGGCAGGGGGGCGAAGGGGGCGGGGACGGTGTTCATGCGCGGGTCTCCGGGGCGGCGGCGCGCTGGCGCGCCAGGTAGACGATGTCGGTGCCGAACGAGGCGCCGAGCAGCAGCAGCGCCCCCGCCGCCAGGGCCGAGGCCAGCGGCGCCGGCACGCTGGGCCCCAGGCAGACGATGAGCGCGGTGATCTGCGCCACGCACACCGCCTGGCGGCGCACGCTGGGCGGCAGCGGGCCGCCCAGCCAGGGCCAGCACGCGGCGGCGGCCACGAAGGCATAGCGCATCAGGCCTGAGGCCAGCACCCAGGGCCCCGCCTGGCCGGCCTGCCAGACCAGGGCGCTGAGCGCCAGCAGGAAGGCCGCGTCGGTCTCCATGTCGAAGCGCGCGCCGAAGGGGCTGGCCAGGCCCTGGCGGCGGGCGAGGGTGCCGTCCAACGCGTCCAGCAGCGCGACCACCGTCGCCCAGGCGATCAGCGCCCAGCCACCCCCGGGCTGGGCCGAGGGCGGCGCGGCGGGCACGGCCTCGCCCAGCAGCGCGGCCACCAGCGCCATGCCGGCCAGGCGGCCCAGCGTGACGCGGTTGGCCGCGCCGAAGCGGCGGTGCGGGTGGCCACCCAGGGCCAGGCCGCGCCACACCAGCGCGGCGCCCAGGGCGTAGGCCAGCAGGGCCTTGAGCGGGTAGTCCAGGCCCAGTCCACCCCACAGGCCGATGCCGCCGGCCGCCAGCAGCAGCGCCAGCCCCGCGCCGGCCAGGGCGCGGGCGGCCTGCAGCCGCAGGGCCGGGTCCAGGGCCGGCGGGGCGAGGGTCGCGGCGGCGGGGTGCATGGCGTTGGCGCGAGGGGGCCTCTAAGATGAACGGCGAACCCTGAGGTTCCTCGTCTTGGCGCCTGGGCGCAAGCCCTGCTGTCCGGTCCGACCCACGCCACCGCCCACCACCTTGACCGCCGCCACCACCACCGCCACGGCCCAGGCCTGCTGGATCACCGGGCCCTTGCGCGCCGAGATCCGCGCGGAAACCCTGCCCCCCTTGCGCGAAGGCGAGGTGCGCGTGCGCGCCCTGCACAGCGGCGTGAGCCGGGGCACCGAGACCCTGGTGTTCCGCGGCGAGGTGCCCGCCAGCGAGGCCCGGCGCATGCGCGCGCCATTCCAGGCCGGTGAGTTTCCGGCGCCGGTGAAGTACGGCTACGTGAGCGTGGGCGTGGTCGAGGCCGGCCCGGCGCACCTGCGGGGCCGCGCCGTGTTCTGCCTGCACCCGCACCAGACCCTCTACCAGGTGCCCGCCGACGCCGTGGCGCCGCTGCCCGAGGGGGTGCCGCCCGCGCGCGCGGTGCTCGCGGCCAACCTGGAGACCGCCATCAACGCCCTGTGGGACGCCGCGCCGCGCCTGGGCGAGCGCATCAGCGTGGTGGGCAGCGGCACCCTCGGCCTGCTGGTGGCCTGGCTGGCGGCGCGCCTGCCGGGCTGCGAGGTGCAGGTGGTGGACACCGCGCCCGCGCGCGCCGAGGTGGCGCGCGCGCTCGGCGCCGGCTTCGCCCTGCCCGGGGCCGCGCGGCCCGAGGCCGATCTGGTCATCCACGCCAGTGGCCAGCCCGACGGCCTGTCCACCGCCCTGGGCCTGGCCGGTTTCGAGGCCACGGTGCTGGAGCTGAGCTGGTACGGCACCCGCGCGGTGCCGTTGCCGTTGGGCCAGGGGTTTCACGCGCAGCGGCTCACGCTGCGCAGCTCCCAGGTGGGGCAGGTGGCCACCGCGCAGCGCGCGCGCTGGACCCACGCGCGCCGGCTGGGGCTGGCGCTGTCCCTGCTGAAGGACCCGGTGCTGGACCGGCTCGTCACCCACCACGCGCGCTTCGACGAGCTTCCCCAGGTGCTGGCGCGCCTGGCCGGCGGCGACAGCGAGACCCTGTGCCAGCGCATCGACTACCCCGACTGACCCCCACCCCGATCCCACCGCATGTTCACGCTCACCGTCCGAGACCACTTCATGATCGCGCACAGCTTCCGCGGCGCGGTCTTCGGCCCCGCGCAGGCCTTGCACGGCGCCACCTACGTGGTGGACCTGGCCTTGCGCCGCCCGGCGCTGGACCCGGACGGCCTGGTGGTCGACATCGGCCTGGCCACGCAGCTGCTGCGCGAAGAGCTGGCGCGGCTGAACTTCCGCAACCTCGACGAGGCGCCCGAGTTCGCCGGCCGCAACACCACCACCGAGTTCCTGGCGCACGCCCTGTTCGAGCGCCTGGCGGCGCGCATCGCCGCCGGCGCGCTGGGCCCGCACGCGGTGCCGGGCGGCGCCACGGGCGGGCTGGCGGCGATGCGCGTGACGCTGAACGAATCGCATGTGGCCTCGGCTTCGTACGAGGCGGCGCTGCCCGCCGCCTGAGGGCCCCCACGCATGCCCGCCGCGCGCCACTGCCGGCTGCTGATCCCGGGCGACTGGCGCACGCTCACCGGCGGCTACCGGTACGACCGGCGGCTGGTCGAGTCGCTGCGCGCGCGCGGCGCCTCGGTGGAATGGCTGCGCCTGGACGGCGCCTGGCCCCGGCCCGACGAAGCCAGCCTGGCCGAGGCGCGCCGCGCCATCGCCGCGCTGCCCGATGGCGAGTGCGTGGTGGCCGACGGCCTGGCCTTCGGCGCACTGGGCGAGGTGGTGGCGCCGCACGCGCGGCGGCTGCGCTGGCTGGCGCTGGTGCACCACCCGCTGCACCTGGAAACCGGGCTGGACGCGGCCGCCGCCCAGGCGCTGCGCGAGCGCGAAAGCGCGGCCCTGCGGCACGCGCGCTGGGTGGTGGCGGTGAGCGGGCAGACCGCGCGGGACGTGGCCGAGCTGGGTGTGCCGCCGGACCGCATCACGGTGGTGGAACCGGGCAACGATGCGGTGGCGGCGCCGGGCTTCACCGCGGCCGGCGCGGGTGCGCCGGGCCGTGCCGGCCCGGAGGGCGGCGGCGTGCAGCTGCTCTGCGTTGCCACGCTCACCCCGCGCAAGGCGCATGCCGTGCTGCTGGACGCGCTGTCCGGCCTGCTGGCGCTCGACTGGACGCTGCACTGCGTGGGCAGCGCCGCGCGCGACCCGGCGCTGGCCGCCGCGCTGCACGCGCGCACCGCGGGCGGCCCGCTGGCGCAGC
>NZ_MKSS01000093.1:0-17429 GCF_001897365.1 Hydrogenophaga sp. 70-12 | reverse complement strand
GCCGTTGTCGGTGAGGAAGGCCTTGGCGATGGGCGTGAGCAGCGCGGCGAGGTCGGCGCTGTCCTTGCGCACCTTCTCGTCGGGGTGGTGCAGCTCCTTGTCGAGCAGCAGGGTGCAGAACATCAGCAGCGCGCGGCCGCCTTCGGCGTAGGCCTTGGCCGTGAGCAGCATCTTGCGCACGTCGGGGTGCACGATGATGGGGTCGGCCGGCTTGTCCTTGGCCTTCACACCCGAGAGGCTGCGCATCTGGATGCGGTCCTTGGCGTAGGCCAGGGCGTTCTGGTAGGCCACTTCGGTCAGGCCCAGGCTCTGGTTGCCCACGCCCAGGCGGGCGGCGTTCATCATCACGAACATGGCGGGCAAGCCCTTGTTGGGTTCACCCACCAGGGTGCCCACGGCGCCGTCGAGCACCATCTGAGCGGTGGCGTTGCCATGGATGCCCATCTTGTGCTCCAGGCCGCCGCAGTGGATGGCGTTGCGCTCGCCCAGGGTGCCGTCGGCCTTCACCAGGTGTTTGGGCACCAGGAACAGGCTGATGCCCTTGCTGCCCGCGGGCGCGTCCGGCAGCCGCGCGAGCACCAGGTGCAGGATGTTCTCGGCCAGGTCGTGCTCGCCCGCGCTGATGAAGATCTTCTGGCCCGTGAGCTTGTAGGTGCCGTCGGCCTGGGGTTCGGCCTTGGTGCGCAGCAGGCCCAGGTCGGTGCCGCAATGCGGCTCGGTCAGGCACATGGTGCCGGTCCATTCGCCGCTGGTGAGCTTGGGCAGGTAGCGCTGCTTCTGCTCGGGCGAGCCATGGGCGTGCAGGCATTCGTAGGCGCCGTGCGACAGGCCGGGGTACATGGTCCAGGCCTGGTTGGCGCTGTTGAGCATCTCGTAGAAGCACTGGTTCACGATCAGGGGCAGCCCCTGGCCGCCGAACGCCGGGTCGCAGGAGAGCGCGGGCCAGCCGCCTTGCACGTATTGCGCGTAGGCCTCCTTGAAGCCCTTGGGCGCCTTCACCTCGTGCGTGGACTGGTCCAGCACGCAACCTTCCGCGTCGCCGCTGACGTTGAGCGGGAAGGTCACCTCGGCCGCGAACTTGCCACCCTCTTCCAGCACCGCGTTGATGGTGTCGGCGTCGATGTCGGCGTGCGGCGGGCAGGCCTTGAGCTCCTCCACGGCATTGAAGACCTCGTGCATCACGAACTGCATGTCGCGCAGCGGGGGGGAGTAGACGGGCATGGGTGGGTTCTCCTGTGGTTTCGTCGAGATGAAAAGGGGGCGTTCAGGCCTTGCGGCCGGCGGACTGGCGCGCGCCGTTGCGCTCAAGGATGGCGCCGAAGCCGCGCCAGGCGCGGTCGAGGCAGCCGGGGCTGCGCAGGAAGCGCGCCTCGTAGTGCAGGGCAAGAATCAGACCGTGGATTTCGAAGGCCACCTGTGACGCGTCGGTGTCGGCCGACAGGTGGCCCTCCTCTGCGGCGATCTCGATCGCGCGCCGCAGGGCCTCCTGCCAGGTGCTGACCGAGCTCGCGAGCGCGTCGCGCACGGGGCCGGGGCGGTCGTCGAACTCGACGGCGCCGCTGATGTAGATGCACCCCGAGTCGATCTCGACCGAGGTGCGCTTCATCCAGTTGTCGAACATCGCGCGCAGGCGCGGCAGGCCGCGCGGGGCGCTCATGGCGGGGTAGAAAACCTCGTCCTCGAAGCGCGTGTGGTACTCACGCACGACCGAGATCTGCAGCTCCTCGCGCGAGCCGAAGTGCGCGAAGACACCGGACTTGCTCATCTGCATGACCTCGGCGAGCGCGCCGATGGACAGGCCCTCGAGCCCGATCTGCGTGGCCAGACCCAAGGCGGCGTCGACGATGGCGGCCTTGGTCTGCTGGCCCTTGGCTTGGGGCTTGGCCGAGCGGCCATTGGCGGGCGCGGCGCGGCGGGGACGGCTGGCGGTGGTGTCGCTCATGCGGGGCCTGGGTGGATCGGCCGAGGGGTGTCGGCCGAAAGAAACGAACGGTCGTTCTATTTTTACCCAGATTCCGGCGCAGCTGGCAAGCCCGAGGGCATTTGCGCGGGTTTGATTTAGAGCCAGCTGCCTAAGGCGGCGGGGTTGCTGCGACCGAAGGACTGGCCGCGCGGTCGCCCGCCCCGGGCTGGCCGGGACGCGATGCCGGCGCCCAAGGCGCCTGCCGCCTGAAGCGGCGGATCAGCCCCGCCCGCCGGGCAGCAGCAGCGCCAGGCTGTGCTCCAGGCTTTCGTTGGGCGAGCGTTTGAAGCCGCTGCGCGCGAAGCGCTGCAGGCGCCCGACGCAGAAGGCCGTGATGACCGAGGCGTCGGCCTGCGCGTCCACCGTGGGCGTGGCGGCGCCGCCGAGCGTGGCGGCCTCGCGCAGGTTCTGGCGCAGCGTGGCCTCGATCTTGTCGAAGAACAGGTTCATGCGCTGCTGCAGGCGTTCGTTCTCGAACACCAGGGCGTCGCCGACCATCACGCGCGTCATGCCGGGATTCTTTTCGCCGAACTGCAGCAGCAGGGCCACGAGCTTGCGGCAGCGCGCCTGGGCATCGGGCTCGCGCTCGTCGAGCTGGTTGATGAGGCCGAAGACGGTTTGTTCGATGAACTCGATCAGGCCCTCGAACATCTGGGCCTTGCTCGCGAAGTGGCGGTACAGCGCCGCCTCGCTCACCTCCAGCCGCGCCGCCAGGGCCGCGGTGGTGATGCGCTCGGCACCGGGCTGCTCGAGCATGGTGGCCAGGGCCTGCAGGATCTGCACGCGGCGCTCGCCCGGCTTGGGCCGCTTGCGGCCGGTGGCTTCGACCGCTTCCGTGGCGGACGCGGCGTCCAGCGTGTCGTCGTCGGGCGAGGGCCTGTCGGGCGCGGCAGCAGGGGTCATGGTCGGTGGTCCGTGAGGTGGCTGTCAGTCCGGTGGACGCGGCCCCCGAGGGGGCTCGGGGGTATTCGCGCGGCATTCTCGCACAGCCGGCTACATCTGGTTACCCAGCATCGGCGCGGTCTGCGCAGCTAGTGGGCAACCGCATCGAAAACCACGCGCACGCACAGGCCATGCCCCGCGGCACCGCTGCCCAGCCGCAGCTGCGTGTGGTGTACGCGCGCGATGCCATCGGCAATCGCCAGGCCCAGGCCGTGCCCGCTGCCGCCGGTACCGGGCACGCGGTAAAAGCGCTGCAGGACGCGCGCACGCTCGGCCGGCGCGATGCCGGGGCCGTCGTCCTCCACCTCGATCCAAGCCGCGCCCGCCCCGCCATCGCCCTGACCGCAGCGCAGGGTGACGGCGCCACCCACGGGGGTGTATTTGATGGCGTTGTCCACCAGGTTGATCAGCAGTTCGCGCAGCAGCCAGGCGTGGCCTTGCACGCGCGCGGGCGCCGCCTCCAGCCCCAGGTCGATGCGGCGCGCGCCGGCAGCGTCCAGGAAATGCGCGAGCACGGTCTCGCAGAGCTCGGCCAGGTCCACCGTCTCGCGGGCCGCATCGTCGTCGCGCAGCGCGTCGGCCCGCGACAAGGCCAGCAGCTGGTTGGCGAGCTGGGTGGTGTTGCGCGTGGCGTCGCGCAGGCGCAGCACCTGCTCGGCGCGCAGGCTCAGCAGGTCGCCCGCGCCCATGCTGCGCGCCGCCTGGGCCCAGGCCTCCACCTGGGCCTGCAGTCCGGCCAGCGGCGTGCGCAGCTGGTGCGCGGCGTCGGCCACGAAGCGCCGCTGGGTGTCGCTTTGCTCGTTGACACGCGCGAACAGGCGGTTGAGGGCGTTGACCAGCGGGCGCACCTCGGCCGGCGTCTGGCGCTCGTCGATCGGACTCAGGTCGCGCGGCGAGCGCCGCTCCACCGCCTGCCTCAGGTCCATGAGCGGCTGCAGCGCGCGCGTGACGCCCCAGCCCAGCACGCCCGCGGCCACAGCGAACAGGGCCAGGTTGGGCAGGAGCACGCGCAGCAGCACGTTGCGCAGCCAGTGCTGGCGCGCGTCGCTGCCGTCGGCCAGCACCAGGATGAGCTCGCCCGCCTCGGTGACCGCGCGCTGGGCGACCACGCGGTGCGTGACGCCGGCATCGACCACGCTCACGAACTCGGGGGCCTCGGTGGTGGGCAGCAGCACCGGCAGCCAGTCGGCGCCGACCAGGCGCTCGCCCTGCGGGCTGAACACGCCCACGGCGGTGTGGCCGTCGCGGTCGGCCAGGAACTCCTGGATCGGGGGCGCCATCAGCAGGGTGAGGTCGGTGCCATCGGTGGGGGCAACACCGCGCGGCACCACCACCGAATCGGCCAGCATGGGCACCAGGCGCAGCAGGCGCTGGTCCTGCTGCAGCGCGGCGGTGCCCGCGCCCTGGTAGTGGAAGGCCACCGTGGCCGCGCCGATGGCCCCGATGGTGGCCAGCAGCATGACCATGAGGCGGCGCCGCAGGCCGCCGATCAGGTCGCGCGGTGCGCCGGGATCAGGCGTCGGCACGACCCGCGGCATCGGCGCACTCCAGGCGGTAGCCGAAACCGCGGATGGCGCGCACCGCGATGCCCGCCGGCTCCAGCTTGGCGCGCAGCCGCGAGACGTAGACCTCGATCGCGTTGGGCGTGATTTCCTTGTCCCAGCCGGTGAGCGCGGCCAGCAGCTTGTCCTTGGCCACGGGCTTGGGGGTCTGCATCAGCATGTACTCGAGCACGGTCCATTCGCGCGGGCCCAGCTCCAGCGGCTGGCCCGCGAGCGTGACGCGCCGGTGCGCGGTGTCCATCTCCAGCGCGCCGAAGCCCAGCACGGCCGAGGTGGCGGCCTGGGAGCGGCGCAGCAGCGCGCGCAGGCGGGCCAGCAGCTCGGGCAGCTCGAAGGGCTTGACCATGTAGTCGTCGGCGCCGAGGTCCAGGCCCTGCACGCGGTCGTGCAGCGCGTCGCGCGCGGTGAGGATCAGCACGGGCAGCGCCAGGCCCTGCGCGCGGATGTGGCGCGTGAGCGCCAGGCCGTCGCCACCGGGCAGGCCGATGTCGAGGATGGCGGCGTCGAAGCCCTCGCGCGCCAGCACCTGCTCGGCGCGCTCGGCGCTGCCCACCCAGTCGACGGTGTAGCCCGCGTCGGCCAGGCCCAGCTTGATGCCGCTGGCGACCATGACGTCGTCCTCGACCAGCAGCAGGCGCATGGGATCAGTGGCTTTTGATCATGGTGCCGAAGGGCTCGTTGCCCAGCACCTCGAGCAGCAGCGCGTGCGGCACGCGGCCGTCGATGATGTGCACCGCGTTCACGCCGCTCTTGGCGGCGTCCAGCGCCCCGGCGATCTTGGGGATCATGCCGCCGGAGATGGTGCCGTCGGCCACCAGCTCGTCGATGCGGCGCGGCGTGAGCTCGGTGAGCAGCTGGCCGTCCTTGTCGAGCACGCCGCGAATGTTGGTGAGCATGAGCAGCTTCTCGGCCTGCAGCACGGTGGCCAGCTTGGCGGCCACCACGTCGGCGTTGATGTTGTAGCTCTCGTTGTGCTCGCCGAAGCCGATCGGGCTCACCACCGGGATGAACTGGTCGTCCTGCAGGGCCTTCACCACCGCCGGGTCGATGCCCACGATGTCGCCGACCTGGCCGACGTCGTGCTCGCGCGAGGGGTCGGCCTGGTCGGCCATGCGCAGCTTGCGCGCGCGGATCATGGCGCCGTCGCGGCCGGTCAGGCCCACCGCCTTGCCGCCGGCCTGGTTGATCAGGCCCACGATGTCCTGCTGCACTTCGCCGGCCAGCACCCACTCGACGACTTCCATGGTCTCGGCATCGGTGACGCGCATGCCCTGGATGAACTCGCCCTTCTTGCCCAGGCGCTTGAGCAGGGTCTCGATCTGCGGGCCGCCGCCGTGCACCACCACCGGGTTGATGCCCACCAGCTTGAGCAGCACCACGTCCTCGGCGAAATCCTGCTGCAGGGCCGGATCGGTCATGGCGTTGCCGCCGTACTTGATGACCATGGTCTTGCCGTGGAACTGCCGGATGTAGGGCAGCGCCTGGGCGAGGATTTCCGCGCGGTCGCGCGGTGCGATGGTGGTGATGTCGGGGGCGGTGGACATGCGCGAGGTTCTTCCGAGAGGAGCAAAACCGCGATTTTAGAGAGGCACCGAACGCCAGGCCCTCAACCCCGAAACACCGCGGAACCGGCTTCGCCGCGCCGCAGGTGTTGCCCCTTCGGCGGGTGGTTCAAGGCGCCGCGGGGGGACTTCAAAAATGGATGCCCCGCATCATCTGCTGCATGGCGATCGCCTCGGGCGACAGCTGCGCCTTCGCGCCCTTCTCGCCCTTGGCCGCCGCCGAGTCCGGGAACATGCGAAAGCTGGTGTTCATCACGATCTGCGCGATGCGCGGCACCAGCGCGTGCATCACCTGGCCGGTCACGCCCAGGCGGGTGGCGATGCGCACCGGCTTGTCGATACAGGCCTGGGCGATCATGTCGGCGGCCTCCTCGGGGCTCAGCGTGGGCACGTTGTTGTAGATCTTGGTGGGCGCGATCATGGGCGTGCGCACCAGGGGCATGTTGATGGTGGTGAAGGTGATGCCCTGGTCGGCGAACTCGCTGCTGGCGCAGCGCGTCCAGGCGTCCAGCGCGGCCTTGCTGGCCACGTAGGCCGAGAAGCGCGGCGCGTTGGTGAGCACGCCGATCGAGCTGATGTTGACCACATGCCCCCGGCGCCGCTGCACCATGCCCGGCAGCAGGCCCATGGTCACGCGCAGGCAGCCGAAGTAGTTGAGCTGCATGGTGCGCTCGAAGTCGTGAAAGCGGTCGTAGCTGCCCTCGATGGCGCGGCGAATGGAGCGGCCGGCGTTGTTGATGAGGAAGTCCACGCCGCCGTGCTGCTGCACCAGCAGCTGCACGAAGCGGTCGCAATCGGCCATGTCGGCGATGTCGGCCGGGTAGGCGATGAACTGGTATCCCTTGGCCTTGGCCTCCTTGCAGGCCTCGTCGAGCTTGTCCTGGTCACGGCCGCAAATGATGGTGGTGGCACCGGCCTCGGCGAAGGTGTGCGCCGCCGCCAGGCCGATGCCGGAACTACCGCCCGTGACCAGGACCACCTTTCCCGCGACGGTCCCCCTGAGGCTGCGGTCGCGGTGCAGGTCGGGGTCGAGGTGGCGCTCCCAGTAGTCCCACAGGCGCCAGGCGTAGTCCTTCAGGTTCGGGCACTCCACGCCGCTGCCCTTGAGCGCGGCCAGGGTGCCGCGGCAGTCGAAGCGTGTGGGGTAGTTGACGAAGGTGAGCATGTCCTCGGGCAGGCCCAGGTCCTTCATCACCGCGTCGCGCACGCGGCGCACCGGCGCCAGGGCCATCAGGCCCTTCTTGACGCTCTTCGGGATAAAGCCCAGCAGCGCCGCGTTGACGAACAGGTTCATCTTGGGCGCGTGCGCGGCCTTGCTGAAGATGTCGAGCACATCGCCCACGCGGTAGCCCACCGGGTCCACCAGGTGGAAGCACTCGCCGCCCTGGCGCGGGCCATGGGCGATGTGGTCGAGCGCATTGACCACGAAGTCCACTGGCACGATGTTGATGCGCCCGCCCTCGAGGCCGATGCTGGGCATCCACGGCGGCAGGATCTGGCGCATGCGCTGGATCAGCTTGAAGAAGTAGTAGGGGCCGTCGATCTTGTCCATCTCGCCGGTCTGGCTGTCGCCCACCACCATCGCCGGGCGGTACACGGTCCAGGCCAGCTTGCTCTCGGCGCGCACCAGCTTCTCGCTCTCGTGCTTGGTCATGAAATAGGGGTGGTCGATGTTCTCGGCCTCCTCGAACATGTCCTCGCGGAACACGCCCTCGTACAAGCCCGCCGCGGCGATGGACGAAACGTGGTGGAAGTGGCCCGCACCGATGGCCTTGGCCAGCTCCAGCGTGTGGCGCGTGCCGTCGATGTTGACGGCCACCTGGCTCTCCTCGTCGGCGCCCAGGTCGTACACCGCGGCCAGGTGAAAGAAGTGGTCGATCTGCCCCTTGAGGGCCTTCACGTCGTCGGCCGAGACGCCGAGCTTCTTCTCGGTGAGGTCGCCGAACACCGGCACGGCGCGCGCCGGCCCCACGCCCCAGTACTCGCGCAGCGCCGCCACCTTGCCTTCGCTTTCGCGCCGGATCAGGAAGTGCACCACCGCCCCCTTTCGCTGCAGCAGCCGGCGAACGAGGCGCTTGCCGATGAAGCCGGTGGCTCCGGTCACGAAGTACTGCATGGGGGGCTCCTGTGTGTTGTTGCTGGGGTGCCGCCAAGGGCATTGCTCGCGATTCTGTTGCACGCGATCGGGCGGCCCATTCCGCAGAAACCCGTGGCCGATTTAGTCGCATGCCCCTACACAGGCCCGGCGCGGGCCGCCACCATGCGCGGCATGGCGACGCCCCGCAGGCCGCCAGCGCATCCGCAGCAACCACCATTCAGGAGCCCGAAGCATGGTCAAGAAGATCCAGAAGAAGGGCGGCAGCGCCCGCACCAATGGCGGCGACGAGAAGGGCAGCGGCGCCTCGCCGCTGGCCGGCGCCATCAAGGAATCGGCCCAGCAGATCTGGCTGGCCGGCCTCGGCGCCTTCGCCAAGGCGCAGGCGGAAGGCGGCAAGGCCTTCGAGACCCTGGTCAAGGAAGGCATCAACATCCAGCGCAAAACCCAGACCGCGGCCGAGGAGCGCATCAGCGAGGCCACCAGCCGCGTGAGCAGCATGGCCAACGACATCCAGAGCAAGGCCGCCGGCCAGTGGGACAAGCTGGAGAGCCTGTTCGAGGAGCGCGTGGCCAAGGCCCTGGGCAAGCTGGGCGTGCCCTCGGCGCGCGACGTCGAGGCGCTGATGGAGCGCATCGAGGCGCTCAACCAGCAGGTGCTCAAGCTCGGCGGCGTGGACGTGGCCACCAAGCCCGCGCGCAAGGCCTCGGCCAGCGCCAAGGCCGCGCCCCGCAAGGCGCCCGCCAAGCGCAGCCCCGCCCGCAAAGCCGCGGCGAAGAAGGCCGCCACCTGAGCCGCGCTGCTGCAGCGCAGCACGCTTGAGCCGGGGCGCCCCCTACACTCGCTCGCATGAGCCGTACCCCCCCGCGTACCCGTACCGGCCCACGTCCGCCGCGCATCGGGCTGGCCCTGGCCGGTGGCGGCCCGCTCGGTGCCATCTACGAGATCGGCGCCCTGTGCGCGCTCGACGACTCGCTCGACGGCCTGGACCTCAACGCCTGCGACCACTACGTGGGCGTGTCGGCGGGCGGCTTCATCGCCGCCGCGCTGGCCAATGGCATCACGCCGCGCGAACTGTGCGAGACCTTCATCGAGGACCGGCCCCGGCTCGACGGCTTTGACCCGGCCTGGCTGATGCAGCCGGCCTGGGGCGAGTTCGCCCAGCGGCTGCGCACGCTGCCGCGCCTGGCGGGCGAGGCCGCCTGGTCCTGGCTGGTCCAGGGCAAGGCCTTGAGCCAGGCACTGGAGCGACTGGGGGCCGCGCTGCCCGCCGGCGTGCTCGACAACGACACCATCCACCGCGAGATCGCCCGGCTGTTCAGCCGGCCCGGCCGCAGCAACCGCTTCAGCGACCTGCGCGCGCGCCTGACCCTGGTGGCCACCGACCTGGACACCGGCGAGGCGGCGCCCTTCGGCCAGCCGGGTTGGGACCACGTGCCGATCTCGCGCGCCATCCAGGCCAGCGCCGCCCTGCCTGGCCTGTTCCCGCCGGTGCAGATCGGCGGGCGCCACTACGTGGACGGCGCGCTCAAGAAGACCATGCACGCCTCGGTCGCCCTGGACGACGGCGTGGACCTGCTGCTGTGCCTCAATCCCCTGGTGCCTTACCACGCCACCCCGGAATCGACGCACGGCGGCCGCATTCCCGCGCTGGTGGAGGGTGGGCTGCCGGTGGTGATGAGCCAGACCTTCCGCTCCATGATCCATTCGCGCCTGGTGCTGGCCTTCGAGCGCTACGAGCGCATCTACCCCCACACCGACATCGTGCTGATCGAGCCCGACCAGCGCGATGCCGAGCTGTTCTTCGCCAACACCTTCAGCTACCGCCAGCGCCGCGAAATGGCCGAACACGCCTTCCAGCGCACGCGCGCGCTGCTGCGGCTGCGCGCGGGCCGCCTGGCGCCGCAGCTGGCGCGCCACGGCATCACCATCGACCACGCCGCGCTCGCCGACCCGGAACGCCGCCTGATCGACACGCGCTACCGGCCCGCCGACAGCGCCGTGGCCACGCGGCTGCACCGCGTGCTCGACGAACTGCAGCGCCGCCTGCCGGCCACCGCAGAGAGCGCCGCCGGGCCGCTCCCAAGGCGCTCAGCCCCGCGGCGGGCATTCCACTGAACCCCGCGCGCATGCCCAAGAAAGCCCCGCGCCGCACGGCCGAACGCATCCTGGAAACCACGCTGGCGCTGTTCAACCGCTTCGGCGAGCCCAACGTCTCCACCACGCTGATCTCGGCCGAACTGGGCATCAGCCCCGGCAACCTGTACTACCACTACCCGGCCAAGGACGAGCTCATCAACTCGCTGTTCGAGCGCTACGAGCGGTCCCTGAACGAGTTGCTGGGTGCGGCCGAGGGCGTGCGCCACGTGGAAGACGCCTGGTTCTTCCTGCACTCGCTGTTCGAGCGCATCTGGGAGTACCGCTTCCTCTACCGCGACCTGAACGACCTGCTGTCCAAGAACCGCCTGCTGGAGACGCGTTTCCAGGGCCTGCTGGCGGCCAAGACGCGCGCCATCCGCCAGCTGCTGGGCGGCCTGGGCCGCTCGGGCGCGGTCCAGATCGACAGCCGCGAACTCGACCCCACGGCCGATGGCATGGTGGCCCTGCTCACGTTCTGGCTGAGCTTCGAGTACGTGCGCGACCCGCGCCACGCCCTGGAGCCCGACCACGCGCAGGCGGCGCTGCTGCGCGGCGCGCAGCACGTGCTGCACCAGCTCGCCCCCTACCTGGAGCCGGCGCAGCGCCAGCACCTCATGGCGCTGTCGTCGGCGTACCAGCGCTGAGCGAAAAGCCCAGGAAGCGCGCCGCGCCGCGCGCCGCTGGCGCCATGTCGGCCAGGTGCAGCCACAGGTAGAAGTTGGCGGCGTCGAAGGGGCTGGTAAACACCGAGGGGCGCCAGCGGCGCCCCCCTTCGGCGTAGTAGACCACCCAGACCGGGCCCTCCGGGTGGATGCACCAGCCGCCCGCGCCGAACGCGTCGGCCACACCCAGCAGCCTGGGGTTGACGCCGCCCACCCTCAGGCGCATCAACTCGTCGGCCAGCTCTTCCAGGGCCCAGGCGGCCGGCAGCTCGGGCCGCGGCGGCGGCAACTCGTAGCGCGAACCCCATTCGATCTCCATCGGTGCTCCTTGCACGCGGCGCCCCGGTGGCGCGCGGGCCGGCATTTGACGTCGGGAGAACCGGGCCGCGGCGCGGCGGCCCGGTGGAATTCACGCCTCGATCACAGGGCCTTCAGCCCTTCAGGCCGTCGACCGCCTGGAACATGGCCTGGCGCGCCTGGCTCACGATCTGGCCGCGCCAGACGTCGGTGTCGGTGTAGAAGGCGTCCTTGACGCGCTGCTTGATGGCCGCCTGCAGCTCGGCCGGCGCATCGGGGTGCTGGTGCAACCAGTGGTCGCCGCGCAGCGCATCGATCACCTCGGGAATGGGGACCGTGCCGTACTCCAGCGCGATGCCGGTGTACTCCGCCTGCGGGCATTCCTGGTAGATAGACACCCACATCAGGCCGGTGAGCAGGGCCGAGGTGGACGAGCCGTCGTAGATGGAGGTGATGGGGGTGGCGCCGTCGCCGCCCCACCAGGCCTTGGCGCGCGCGAAGGCGGCCGCGTCGTCGCGGCAGGCGAAGATGCGCTCGCCCAGGCCGCTGGGACCCAGGCCGGTGTGCAGGTCGATCCAGGCCACGCGGCGCGCGCGCCCGGCCTGCTCGCGCAGCACCCGGCGCACCGTGTCGTTGTTCCAGGTGGGCGCGGTGCCGCCGAAGAACAGGCCGTCGGCGAAGCGGTGCTGGCCCATGGTGATGGCGGCCTGGAAGGCGGTCATGCCGCGCCGGGCGATCCAGCCGCGCACGGCCGCTTCGTTCTCGGCCGTGGGCGGCCACTCGTCCGGCAGCAGCAGGTGGTGCAGATCGGCGTAGTCCTCGTTCACCGGCAGGGGGCCGGAGAAGTCCTGGAAGTTGCGGTTCAGGTCCACGTTCTCGTGCGTCACGCGGCGCAGCCAGGAAAAGCCGTGCGGGTTGAGCGCGTGGATGTAGAGCACCGCCACGCCGGCGTCGCGCGCCTTGGCGCGCCACTCGGCGTCGTGCAGGGCGTGCACCTGCACGCCGGAGCCGCAGAAGCCTTCGGCGCCATGGCAGGCGCTGCTCACGATGAGCAACTGCTCGGCGTCGGGCGAGCCATCGAGGGCGGTGTCCATGGCCAGGGTTTCGCCCTCGCGGCCCTTGAGCGGGTGCTCGTGGCTGCGGATGGCCAGGCCCGCCGCGGCGGCGGCCTCGAGGAACTTGACCCGGGCCTTGGCGTAGGTCGGAGAGAACGCGTCGCGGATCTCGATCACGCCGCACCCCCGTTCGCGCGCGGCTGGGCCAGCCATTTCTCGGCCAGGCGCACCCAGTAGGTGGCGCCCAGGGGGATCAGGTCGTCGTTGAAGTCGTAGTTCGGGTTGTGCAGCACGCAGGGCCCTTCTCCATGGCCGACCTCGCGGTGGGCGCCGTCGCCGTTGGCGATGAACACGTAGCAGCCCGGCTTGGCCTGCAGCATGTAGGCGAAGTCCTCGGCGCCCATGGTGGGCTCCTGCGCCAGCACGCGCTCGGGACCGACGATCTCGGCCAGCACCTCGCGCGCGAAGGCGGTCTCGGCCGGGTGGTTCACGGTGGGCGGGTAATTGCGCTTGAACTCGAATTCGCAAGCGGTGCCATAAGCCGCGCAGGTGTGCTCGGCGATTTCCTTCATGCGCTTTTCGATCAGGTCGAGCACCTCGTAGGTGAAGGTGCGCACAGTGCCTTGCAGCTCGGCGTGGTCGGGCACCACGTTGGTGGCCTCGCCGGTGTGAATCATGGTGACCGAGATCACGCCCGCGTCCACCGGCTTCTTGTTGCGCGTGATGATCGTCTGCAAGCCCATGACCATCTGGCAGGCCACCGGCACTGGGTCGATGCCGGTGTGGGGCAGCGCGGCGTGTCCGCCCTTGCCGCGGATGGTGATCTTGAATTCGCTGGTGGACGCCATGACCGGCCCGGCGCTGGCCGCGAAGCTGCCTGTGGGCAGGCCGGGCCAGTTGTGCATGCCGAACACCGCTTCCATCGGAAACTCGCTGAACAGGCCGTCCTTGATCATTTCGCGCGCGCCGCCGCCGCCCTCTTCGGCCGGCTGGAAGATCAGGTAAACCGTGCCGTCGAAGTGGCGGTGCTTGGCGAAGTGCTGGGCCGCGGCCAGCAGCATGGCGGTGTGTCCGTCGTGGCCGCAGGCGTGCATCTTGCCGGCGTGCTGGCTGGCGTGGGCGAAGCGGTTGTGCTCCTGCATGGGCAGGGCGTCCATGTCGGCGCGCAGGCCGATGGCGCGGCCACTGGCGCCGCCGTCGCGACCGTGCACGATGCCCACCACGCCGGTGGTGCCCATGCCGCGGTGGATCGGGATGCCCCATTCGGTGAGCTTGGCGGCGACGAGGTCGGCGGTGCGCACCTCCTCGAAGCAGAGTTCGGGGTGTGCGTGGATGTCGCGCCGCACGGCCGCGATGCCCGCGGCCTGGGTAACGATGGAATCGATGAGCTTCATGTCCGGTCTCCGAAACCGGGCATGGTAGCGGTAGCAGGCGCCGCCGCGCGTGCCCGCGGCGACAGCCCCGCGCGGCCGTCGGGCAAGGCCTCGGGGGCCCGCGCTTCAGCGCCGCACGCGCCCGTCCTCGGTCAGCAGGGTGAGCTCCACGAACCGGGAGCCCGTGTGCTTGTTGGGCCCGAAGTCCACCGGGAAACCACCCAGGTCCAGGCCCCGGATGCCTTCGATGGCGTTGATGAAGCCCTCGCGGCTGAGGCCACGGCCCGCGCGGCTGAGCGCCTCGGTGAACACCTTGGCGGCCACGTAGCCCTCGATGCCCGAGTAGTTGGGCGCGCGGCCCTGCTTGGCGCGCACGGCGGCCAGGTACTCGCCCGACAGGGGGGTGGCCGGGCTGTACGGAAACGGCATGACCTGGCTCACCGCCACGCCGCGCGCGTCCTTGCCGAGCTCGTCGAGCAGGGCCTGGGTGCCCACGAAGGACACGTTGTAGAGGTTGCCGGCGAAACCGGCCTTGCGCGCCGCGCGGATGAAGGCGGCGCAGGACTTGTAGGCGCTGATCTGCACGATCGCCTCGGGCCGCCCGGCCAGGATGGACTTGAGCGACTCGGCCACGTCCACCGTGTTGCGCTCCACCGTGCCGGTGGACGCGGGCTCCATGTTGAGGGCCTTGAGCGCGCGCGTGACGCCTTCCAGGCCGGTCTTGCCGTAGGCGTCGTTCTGGTAGAAGACCGAAATGCGCTTGATGCCCACCTGCGTGAGCTGGCGCACGATGGCCGCCGTCTCGTCGAAGTACGAGGCCCGCACGTGGATGGCGTAGCGATTGAAGGGCGTGCGCAGGGCCTCGGCGCCCGAAAAGGGCGCGAAGAACGGGACCTTGGCCTCGGTGGCCAGTGGCAGCGCCACCACGCTGGTGGGCGTGCCGATGTAGCCGAACAGCGCGAACACGCCCTCGCCGATGAACTGGCGGGTGTTGGCCACGCAGCGGTCGGGCTCGTAGCCGTCGTCCAGGCGCTTGAGGTCGATGCGCCGGCCGTGCACGCCTCCCTTGGCATTGAGCTGCTCGAAGAAGAGCTGGGCGCCCAGGTGGAACTGCAGGCCCAGCTGCTCCGCCGCACCGCTGAAGGGGGCCGACTGGCCCAGCACAAGCGTGGTGTCGTTCAGGCCGGCGGAGGCCCCCTGGGCGCTGGCGCGGGCGGGCAGCAGGGCCAGGCCGGGCAGCAGGGCGGCGGAACCGGTGGCGGTCAGCAGGCGGCGACGTCTCATGGCAGGCTCCTGGGGGGGCGGAACGGGCTCGGACAGCCGCAAGGGTATAAACAAGCGTTCATATGCCTGCAGGGGCATCCGCCAGGCGGCGCCCCGGAACGGGCGGACGCGGCGGCCTATGATCGCTTGGCCACACCCCCATTCCGCCATGACAGAAGCATCACTTGTTGTCCGCGGCGCCTGTCCGCACGACTGCCCCGACACCTGCGCCCTGCTGACCACGGTGGAGAATGGCCGCGCCGTGCGGGTGCAGGGCAACCCCGCGCACCGCCACACCGACGGCGTGCTCTGCACCAAGGTCTCGCGCTACGCCGAGCGCACCCACCACCCCGAGCGCCTGCTGCAGCCCCTGCGCCGCACGGGCCCCAAGGGCAGCGGGCGCTTCGAGCCGGTGGGCTGGGACGAGGCGCTGGACGATATCGCCGCCCGCCTGAAGGCCATCGCCGCACGCGACCCGCAGGCCATCCTGCCCTACAGCTACGCCGGCACCATGGGCCTGGTGCAGGGCGAGGGCATGGCCGCGCGCTTCTTCCACCGCCTGGGCGCCTCGTTCCTGGACCGCACCATCTGCGCCTCGGCCGGCAGCGAGGGCCTGACCCAGACCCTGGGCGGCAAGGTCGGCATGAGGGTGGAGCACTTCGCCGAGGCCCGGCTGATCCTGATCTGGGGCAGCAACAGCATCGCCAGCAACCTGCACTTCTGGAGGCTCGCCCAGCAGGCCAAGCGCGACGGCGCGCGCCTGGTCTGCATCGACCCCCGGCGCAGCGAAACCGCCGAGAAGTGCCACGAGCACCTGGCCATCCGCCCCGGCACCGACGCCGCCCTGGCGCTGGCGCTGATGCACGAGCTGATCGTCCACGACTGGCTGGACCACGACTACATCGCCCGTCACACCCTGGGCTGGGAGGGCCTGCGCGCGCGCGCCCTGCAGTGGCCGCCCGCGCGCGCGGCCGAGGTCTGCGGCATTCCCGAACGGCAGATCACTGAGCTGGCCCGCGCCTACGGCACCACGAAGCCGGCCGCGATCCGCCTGAACTATGGCATGCAGCGCGTGCGCGGCGGCGGCAACGCCGCCCGCGCGGTGGCCTGCCTGCCGGCGCTGGTGGGCGCCTGGCGGCACCGCGCGGGCGGGCTGCTGCTGTCCAGTTCCGGCCTGTTCCCGGTGCGCCGCGCCGAGCTGCAGCGGCCCGAGCTGCTGGCCGGGCGCGCGCCGCGCACCATCAACATGAGCACCATCGGCGACGACCTGCTGCGCGAGGCCTCGCCCGCCTTCGGTCCGAAGGTCGAGGCGCTGATCGTCTACAACAGCAACCCAGTGGCGGTGGCGCCCGACTCGGGCCGGGTGGTCAAGGGCTTCGCGCGCGACGACCTGTTCACCGTGGTGCTGGAGCACTTCCAGACCGACACCGCCGACTTCGCCGACTACATCCTGCCGGCCACCACGCAGCACGAGCACTGGGACATCCACACCAGCTACGGCCACACCGACGTGCTGCTCAACCGCCCGGCCATCGCCCCGCAGGGCCAGGCGCGCCCCAACACCGAGGTCTTCCGCGCCCTGGCCGCGCGCCTGGGCTTCGACGACCCCTGCTTCGCCGACGACGACCTCACGCTGTGCCGCACGGCCTTCGGCGACCGGGTCGATTTCCAGCAGTTGCTGGACGTCGGCTGGGCCACGCTGCCGGAGCCCGAAGCGCCCTACGCCGAGGGCGGCTTCCCCACGCCGTCCGGCCGCTGCGAGTTCCACAGCGAGCGTCTGGCCGCCCAGGGCCTGGACCCGCTGCCCGACCACATCCCCAACGCCGAGCCCGGCGGCGCAAACCCCGACTACCCGCTGGCGATGATCTCGCCGCCCGCCCGCAACTTCCTCAACAGCAGCTTCGTCAACGTCGCCAGCCTGCGCGGCATCGAGGGCCAGCCGCGGCTGGAAATCCACGCCGACGACGCCGCGCCGCGCGGCATCGCCAGCGGTCAGATGGTGCGCGTGTTCAACCCGCGCGGGGAGTACCGCTGCGTGGCCGAGGTGTCCGAGCGCGCGCGCCCCGGCGTGGTCAACGGCCTGGGCATCTGGTGGCGCAAGCTCGGCCCCTTCGGCACCAACGTCAACGAGGTGACCAGCCAGCGCCTCACCGACATGGGCCGCGGCCCCACCTTCTACGACTGCCACGTGCAGGTGGCGCCGCTGGAGGCCTCGGCCTGATGCGCGCGGCCGCGCTGCTGCTGGCGGCGACGGCGCTGGTCTCGGGTTGCGCCCGCACGCAGGGCCTGGGCTACTACTGGCAGTCGCTCAGCGGCCACGTCGACCTGATGTGGCGCGCCCGCCCCATCGACGACTGGCTGGCCGACGCCGGCACGCCCGGGCCGCTGAAAGACCGCCTGCTGCTCGCCCAGCGCCTGCGCGCCTTCGCGGTGAGCGAACTGGGCCTGCCCGACAACGCCAGCTACCACCGCTACGCCGACCTGGGGCGCAACGCCGCCGTCTACAACGTGGTGGC
>NZ_MKSS01000092.1:0-17465 GCF_001897365.1 Hydrogenophaga sp. 70-12 | reverse complement strand
CGCGCAGGCTGCCCTGGGCGTAGGTGCTGCGGCTGGCGGACTTGTGCGTGATCTCGATGCGCTCGCCGGTGCCCGCGAACAGCACGGTGTGGTCGCCCACGATGTCGCCGCCGCGGATGGTGGCGAAACCGATGCTGGACGGGTCGCGCTCGCCGGTGACGCCTTCGCGCGCGTAGACCGCGCAGTCCTTGAGGTCGCGGCCCAGGGCGCCGGCGATGACCTCGCCCATCTTGAGCGCGGTGCCGCTGGGCGCGTCCACCTTGTGGCGGTGGTGGGCCTCGATGATCTCGATGTCGTAGCCCGTGGACAGGGCCTTGGCCGCCATCTCCAGCAGCTTGAGCGTGACGTTCACGCCCACGCTCATGTTGGGCGCCATCACGATGGCGATGCGCTGGGAGGCCTCGGCGATGCGGGCCTTCTGCGCCTCGCTGAAGCCGGTGGTGCCGATGACCAGGTTGACGCCCTGCGCCACGCAGGCGTCCAGGTGGGCCATGGTGCCCTCGGGGCGGGTGAAATCGATCAGGCAGTCGCTGCCTTGCAGGCCCTGGGCGAGATCGGCGGTGATCGGCACACCGGTCGGCTGGCCGGCGTAGGCGCCGGCGTCCTGTCCGATGGCGGGGCTGGCGGCCACGTCGAGCGCGCCGCTGAGCCGGCAGTCGCCGCTGTCGCGCACGGCCTCGATCAGCATGCGGCCCATGCGGCCGCTGGCCCCCGCGACACAGACGCGGTGGGGGGTGGTGGCAACGCTCATCGGCCCGACTCCAGCGGCGGGAAGTTGGTGGTGGCGGGCGTGGGCGCCGCGCTGGCGGGCAGCGGCGGGGCCTGCGGCTTGTTGCGCTCGGCGAAGTCCTTGAGCTGCTGCTCGGTGGCCTCGAGCGCGGGCGGCTTGGCCTTCTTGTCGCGGCGCGCGTCCAGCGAGGCCACGAACTCGGCCTCGGTGGGCAGCTCGTCGGCCTCGTGGCGCTCGAGCACGCCGTCCTTGAAGAACACGGTCACGCGGCGACGCAAGGGCTCCTGGCCCCGGCGCTGCAGGGTGAAGACATAGTCCCAGCGGTCGGCGTGGAACACGCTGGCCAGCAGGGGCGAACCCAGGATGTCGCGCACCTGCTCGCGCGGCATGCCGGGCTTGAGCGCCTCAACCTGCTCGCGGGTGATCACATTGCCTTGAAGGATGTCGATCTTGTACGGCGTGACCCAGTTGGCCACGCTGCCACAACCGCCCAGCGCCAGCAGGGCAGCCAGCGCGAGCGAGATTCGAAACTTGGAGAAGGACATGGCGAAAACCCGGGTGGGGGCCTACTGGCCCTGCACTGGCGCGGCCGGCGCAAGGCGGACGATAATCGGTCGGCCATTGTAGTGAGCCCGAAGCGAGCGCCATGTCCAACATCGAAGACCTCAAGAGCACCGGCCTGAAGGCCACGCTGCCGCGCCTGAAGATCCTGGAGGTCTTTCAGAACGCCACGCAGCGCCACATGACGGCCGAGGACGTGTTCCGCGTGCTGCTCGACGAGCGCAGCGACATCGGCCTGGCCACCGTCTACCGCGTGCTGATGCAGTTCGAACAGGCCGGCCTGCTCACGCGCAGCAATTTCGAATCGGGCAAGGCCGTCTACGAACTCAACGAGGGCCAGCACCACGACCACCTGGTCTGCCTGGACTGCGGGCGCGTCGAGGAGTTCTTCGATGCGGAGATCGAGAAGCGCCAGCAGATGGTGGCCAAGTCGCGCGGCTTCGCGCTGCAGGAGCACGCGCTGTCGCTCTACGCGAACTGCACCAAGGGCGACTGCCCGCACCGCAGCGCCGGCAAGGTCCCCGGCGGCCACCGCTAGGCGCGGCGTTCGTCACTCGTCGCGCGACATGGCGGCGCGGTGGCGCTGCACGAACTCCTGATAGGTGTCGATGCCGCGCAGCTGCAGGATGGTGTTGCGCACGGCGGCCTCCACCAGCACGGCGATGTTGCGCCCCGCCACCACCTGGATCACGGCCTTGCGCACGGGCACGCCCAACACGTCCTGGTACAGCGGCTCGTAGGGCATGCGCTCGTAGTCGCGCTCCATGGTCTCGCGGCGCACCAAGTGCACGATGAGCTGTAGCCGCATCTTGCGGCGCACCGCCGTCTCGCCAAAGATGGCCTTGATGTCGAGCAGGCCGATGCCGCGCACCTCCAGCAGGTTCTGCAGCAGCTCGGGGCAGCGGCCTTCCACGCTGGTCTGGTTGATGCGGTACAGGTCCACCGCGTCGTCGGCCACCAGGCCGTGGCCGCGCGAGATGAGTTCCAGCCCCAGCTCGCTCTTGCCCAGGCCCGATTCGCCTGTGATCAGGACCCCCATGCCCAGGATGTCCATGAACACGCCGTGCATGGTGGCGCGGTCGGCGAAATGGCGCGACAGGTAGGCGCGCAGCACGTCGATCACGAAGGCCGCGGACTCGTGGGTCGCGAACATCGGGATCTGGGCGCGCTCGCACATGGCGAGCAGTTCGTCGGGCGCGGGCTTGTCGTCGGCCACCACCAGCACCGGCGGCTCCAGCGTCACGATGCGTGCCACGCGGCGCTTGTTGTCCTCGGTGCTGGGGCTGGTGAGGTAAGCCACCTCACGCTCACCGATGACCTGCAGGCGGTAGGGGTGGATGTAGTTGAGGTAGCCGACCAGGTCGGCGCCCGAGCGCGCCGCGCGGATCGCCACCTCGTCGAAGCGGCGCTCGGAGGCGCCCAGGCCCGCGATCCACTGCCACTTCAGCGTGTCCCGGTGGTCCTCGAAGAGGACGTCGGCGCTGACGACGGTGGGTTTCAATGGAGAACGGTGTTCAGGCCGCGGCGTGCGCGGACTGCCAGTTGGCAATCAGCCCGTGCAGCGCACCGGCGTCGGACGAGGACTTCATGCGCTCGCGCAAGGCGCTGTCGCTGAGCAGCTCGGCGATCTCCGACAGGATTTCCAGGTGCTTCTGCGTGGCCGCCTCAGGCACCAGCAGGAAGATCATGAGCTGCACCGGCAGCTCGTCCGGGGCGTCGAAACCGATGGGGCTGTCGAGTTGGAACACCGCCGCCAGCGGCTGCTTGAGGCCTTTGATGCGGCCATGCGGAATGGCCACCCCATGACCCAGGCCAGTGGAACCCAGGCGCTCGCGCGCGAACAGGCTGTCGGTGATGAGCGCGCGGTTGAGGCCGTGCAGGGTTTCGAACAGCAGGCCCGCTTCCTCGAAGGCGCGCTTTTTGCTGGTGGCGTCGACGGCGACGAGCACCTGCGCGGCGGGCAATATGGCAGACAGTCGGTTCATGGGGGCCCTTTCGGGCGCGGATTATGCGCTTCTGCTTTCCCACGCCTAGATGAAAAGGACAAAAAAGCCGCTTGACAATTCAAGCGGCTTGTTGCAGTGCAGCACGGCCGGGAACCCGCCAACGGCGCGGGTTGTGACCGTTTTCACATCAGGCGTTTGACGGCTTCGTGGTTGTGTTCCTGGGTCTTGGTCTTGTAGCGCAGCACCTGGCGATCGAGCTTGTCGGCCAACTCATCGACGGCGGCGTACAGATCGGCATGGGCGCTCTCGGCGAACAGGTCACGGCCTTTCACGTGAATGTTGCATTCCGCACGTTGCCGCAGGGCCTTTTCCTTGAGGTTGTCCACTTTCAACAGCACCCGGATGTCGACGACCTGGTCGAAGTGTCGGGAAATGCGTTCGAGCTTGCTGGTGACGTAGCCGCGCAGGGCGGGAGTGACCTCGAGGTCGTGACCGTTGATCGTCAGGTTCATGGATGAGCCTCCAATTGCTCCGGGTTGACACAGGCCGCCGGCGGCAGGGCCATCCGGCGACCACGGGATGGCTTGAGACCCACTATGCCGACGATGCCCTGAGCACGCAAGCCGAAACCGTCAGAAATCGTGACTTCCGGATCGCCTTCAGGACCGGCGGTCGGGCCCCTGCTGCGCGCCATGCAGGCGAAGCCGCCACGCCACCGCCACGCTGGCGCAGCTGGCGGCCACGCCGATGAGACCCGCCACCCAGTAGTGCTCCACCCGACCGGCGGCATCGCGCACGATGATCAGCCCGCCGACCAGCGAGGCCAGTCCCATGGCGGCCGACTGCACCGCGGCGTTGAGCGCCATGAAGGTGCCGCGCAGGCGCGGTTCGGCGGCCGAAGTGATGATGGCCATGCCCGGGATCATGCGGCCCGACATGAGCACGAAGAAGCCGGTGGACACGACCAGCGCGACCCACAGCGGCGCCGGCGGCAGCAGCGTGGTGGCCATGAGCGGCAGCGCCACGAGCAGGGCCAGGCGGCTAAAGGTGGGCACCTTGCCGTGCCGGTCGGTCAAACGGCCGAACCAGCGCGCCGTCAGCAGGGTGACCGCGCCGCCCACCAGGTACAGCATGGGGATGTCGGCGTCGCCCAGGCCCACGTTGGCCTGCATGTAGATGGTGATGAAGGGGATCACCGTGAAGCCGGTGAACATCATGAGCGCCGACATCGCAAAAGCGCGCCAGTGGTTGCGCTCGGCCAGCGCCGAGACCAAGCCGCGCCAGACCGTGGGCGGGCCGGCCCGCAGGTGGCCGCGCAGCGGCGGCAGGGTCAGGCTGGCGCCGGCCAGGCACACGGCGCACAGCATCGCGATGGCGATGAAGGTGGCGTGCCAGCCCGCCCAGCCGGCCAGCCACAGACCCAGCGGCACCCCGGCCACCGTGGAAAACGAGAAGGCGGACATGACGATGCCCATGGCGCGGCCCCGCCGCTCGAAGGGCACCACGTCGGCCACGATGGTCTGCGCCAGCGCCGACAGCACGCCGCCGAACACGCCGGCGGCGATGCGCGCGCCCATGAGGAAGCCGTAGCCCGGGGCCAGGCCGCAGGCCAGCGTGGCCAGGGCGAACAGGCCATACAGCCACAGCAGCAGCGTGCGGCGGTCGAAGCGGTCGACATAGGTGGCGGCGAGCAGGCCCGAGGCGCCGGCCGACAGCGTGTAGGCCGACACCAGCAGGCCGAACTGCGCGTCGCTGATGCCGAAGAGCCGCGTGAACTGCGGCCCCAGGGGCATCACGATCATGAAGTCCAGGATGTGGGTGAACTGGATGCCGGCCACGGTGAGCAGCAGCCAGCGTTCGCGCGTGGAACTGAGGGGCGAGGGATCGGTCACGGGCAGCGATCGAAGCGGGGTGGCCGAGTGTCGCCGATGCTGTGTCGCGGCGCCCGCGCGCGCCTGTGCTCCCGCCGGTGGACAACGCCCTGGCGGCGCATCGCGCGCGATCGACGATCGCTTGGCCCACCCAGCCGCCGGCCGAATCGCCGTGATAGCGTAGCGGGCCGAACGACTTCGCCAGGAGCCCCGCATGCCCCCCACCCATGGCCCCCTCGCCGCGCCGGTCACGCGCCGCACCAGCCTGGCCCTGCTGGCCGCCTCCACCCGGCCACGCTGAGCACGACCCGCGGCCCCGGCATGTCGCTCGACACCGTCCTCAGCCACAGCATTCCCTTGCGCCACCCCGGCGGGCCCAGGGCCGACGGCTGCGCCCTCGTGCTCATGGGCGGCGGCGCGCGCACCGCCTACCAGGCCGGCGTGCTCAAGGCCGTGGCCGCCATGCGGCCCGAGGGCGGCGCGGCCTTTCCCTTCCGCTGGCTGTTCGGCACCTCGGCCGGCGCCCTCAACGCCAGCTTCCTGGCCTGCCGCGCGGACGATGGCGCCGCCGCGCTGCCCGCGCTCGGCGAGTTCTGGCTGAAACTGCGCTCCGACCAGGTCTACCGCCTGGAAGCGCCCACCTGGGTGCGCGCCAGTCGCGTGCTCGCGGGTTGGACGCTGGCGCGCCAGGTCAAGCGCCACCGCGCCCTGCTCGACACCCTGCCGCTGGTGAACACCCTGCACCGCCACATCGATCTGCAAGGGCTGGAGACGGCGCTGGAGCGCGGCGCGATCGACGTGCTCGGCGTGACCGCGTCGAGCTACTCCACCGGCGAACACTGGACCTTCTGCCAGACCCGTGCCGACAGCACGGTGCCCACCTGGCACCGGCCCGGGCGGCGCGCCGAGTTCCAGCCCATCACCATCGAACACCTGATGGCCTCCAGCGCCATTCCCTTCCTGTTCCCGGCCGTGCCCCTGTGGGTGAGCGGCCACCGCGAGCACTTCGGCGACGGCTCCATGCGCCAGCTCTCGCCGCTGTCGCCCGCCATCCAGTTCGGCGCGCGCCGCATCCTGGTCGTCGGCGTGGGCCAGCCGCAGCGCGCGGGCCTGGCCGGGCGGCACGACACCGCCGAACTCACGGCGGGCACCATCGCCGGCCACGCCATGGCCAGCGTCTTCCACGACACCCTGCAGGCCGACGTGGAGCAGACCATGCGTGTGAGCCAGACCCTGGCGCGACTGCCACCCGAGGTCTCGACCCTGTTGCCCTACCACCCGGTGGAGGTGATGGCCATCCAGCCCAGCGTGTCGCTCGACGAACTCGCGCTCAAGCACGTGAACGAACTGCCCGTGACCACGCGCCACACGCTCATCGGCCTGGGCGCGCTGGACACGCGGCGCGGCGCCAATGCCAGCGCCGCCGCCCTGGCCAGCTACCTGCTGTTCGAGCCCGGCTTCGTGCACGCGCTCATGGCCCTGGGCGAGCACGACGCCTGGCGCCGCCAGGACGAGCTGAAGGCCTTCCTGGCGCCCGCTGGCCGCCCCGCGGCGTCAGACCCGGTGCGATAATCGCGGCCGTTTTGCACACGGAGCCCTTGATGGACAGCACACCCCCCAGTCGTGTGCTTTCAGCCCTCCCCGCGACCGTCTGAGCAGCGCCCCGACGCTGCGGCCTGGACGGGCGGCTGGCTGAAAGCGCCACCGAACCCGCCGGCCGGATTCCCGGCCACCGCCAGACCGCCACCGACACGCAGGAGCGCGCCATGCTCAATGTCTTCACCCTGGCCAACGGCCGCCTCTTCCAGGAAGAGATCGAGTCCCTGGAAGAGCTCGCCAAGTTCAAGCCCATCTGGGTCGACCTGGAAGACCCCACCCCCGAAGAACGCCGCTGGGTCAAGCAGCATTTCGGCCTGTCCATCCCGGAAGACGCGATGGACGAGGACATCGAGGAGTCGGCGCGCTTCTTCGAGGAGGACAACGGCGAGCTGCACGTGCGCAGCGACTTCCTCATCGACGACGACGAAGACCCGCGCGCGGTGCGCGTGGCCTTCATCCTCAACGAGCACAACGACTCGCTCAAGAGCCGCGGCGTGCTGTTCTCCATCCACGACGAAGACGTGCCCGTGTTCCGCCTGCTGCGCATGCGCGCGCGGCGCATGCCCGGCCTGATCGACGACGCCAAGGACGTGCTGCTGATGCTGTTCGACGCCGACGCCGAGTACTGCGCCGACACGCTGGAGGACATCTACGACGACCTGGAAACGGTGAGCGCCAAGGTGCTGTCGAGCGAGGCCAGCGACTCGGCCCTGGGCGAGGCGCTGTCGGCCATCGCGCGCCACGAGGACATGTCGGGCCGCATCCGCCGCAACGTCATGGACACGCGCCGCGCGGTGAGCTTCATGATGCGCAGCCGCCTGCTGAGCGCCGAGCAGTTCGAGGACGCGCGCCAGATCCTGCGCGACCTCGACTCGCTCGACGGTCACACGGCCTTCCTGTTCGACAAGATCAACTTCCTGATGGACGCCACGGTCGGCTTCATCAACATCAACCAGAACAAGATCATCAAGATCTTCTCGGTGGCCAGCGTGTCGCTGCTGCCACCGACGCTGGTGGCCAGCAGCTACGGCATGAACTTCCAGTTCATGCCCGAGCTGACCTGGCGCTTCGGCTACCCGCTGGCGATCGGGCTGATGGTGCTGTCGGCCGTGGTGCCGATGCTCTACTTCAGGAAAAGGGGTTGGCTACGCTGACTCGCCGAGCAGGCGCTCGACGATGGCCGCGCTGTAGCGGCTCGCCACCTGCGTGAGGAAGCGCGGGAAGTCCACGTGGGCCGCGTCGTCGGCGCGGTCGGAGATGGTGCGCACCACCGCCAGCGGCACGCCGAAATCCGCGCACACCTGGGCCACGGCCGCGCTCTCCATGTCCACGGCCAGCGCGTCCGGCAGCTCGCGCTGCAGGACCTGGCTCTCGGCGGTGCGCGACACAAAGCGGTCGCCCGTCAGGAGCAGGCCCCGGTGCACGCGCGAGTCGTCCAGGCCGAAGGCCTCAACCGCCGCGGCGCCCAGCGCGGCTGGGGCCTCGCGCAGCGTGGCCTCGCAGGCGCGCGCCAGGCGATCGCTCAGGGCACCGTCGGTGGCGAAGCGCGAGCGCCCGTAACCCGGCACCTCGTGGCGCGGAAAGACCGGCGAAGCGTCCATGTCGTGCTGCAGCAGTTCGGCCGCCACCACCACGTCGCCCACCTTCACGCCCGCGCCCAGGCCGCCGGCCACGCCCGTCATCACGACGGCGCTGGCGCCGAAGCGCGCGATCAGCAGCGCGGTGGTGGTGGCCGCCGCCGCCTTGCCGATGCCCGAGAGCACCGCCACCACCTCCTGCCCATGCAGGTGGCCGCGCCAGAAGCCGCGCCCGGCGAACGCGGTGCGCTGCTCGTCGGGCAGCAGCGCGAGCACGGCCTCGAGTTCCTGCGGCAGGGCGCTGACCAGCGCAAGCGTCATGCCGGCTCAGCGCTTCACTTGTCGCGCAGCTCGCGGCGCAGGATCTTGCCCACCGGCGTCTTGGGCAGATCGGTGCGGAACTCGATCACGCGCGGCTGCTTGTAGCCGGTGAGGTTGGCGCGGCAGAACTCGCGCACCTGCTCCTCGGTGAGCGACGGGTCCTTCTTCACGATCACCAGCTTCACGGCTTCGCCGGTCTTGTCGTCCGGCACGCCCACGACGGCGCACTCCAGCACGCCGGGCAACTGCGCGACCACGTCCTCGACCTCGTTCGGGTAGACGTTGAAACCGCTGACCAGCACCATGTCCTTCTTGCGGTCCACGATCTTGAAGTAGCCGCGCTCGTCCATGATCCCGATGTCGCCGCTCTTGAAGTAGCCGTCGGGCGTCATGACCTTGGCGGTCTCGTCGGGGCGCTGCCAGTAGCCCGCCATCACCTGCGGGCCGTGGATCGCGATCTCGCCGGGTTGGCCCACGGGCACCTCGCGGCCCTCGTCGTCCAGGCACTTCAGGCGCGTATTGGGCAGGGGCACGCCGATGGTGCCGGTGTACTCGGTGCTGGTGGTGGGGTTGCAGGTGGCCGAGGGGCTGGTTTCGGACAGGCCGTAGCCTTCGCAGATCGGGCAGCCGGTTTTCTCGAGCCAGCGCTTGGCCACCGCGCCCTGCACCGCCATGCCGCCGCCCACCGAGACCTTCAGGTGGCTCCAGTCCACGGTGTTGAAGTCGGGGTGGTTGGCCAGGCCGTTGAACAGCGTGTTCACCGCGGGAAAGCTGTGGAAGCGGTGCTTGCTCAGCTCCTTGAGCACCGCGGGCAGGTCGCGCGGGTTGGGGATGAGGATGGTCTTGCCGCCCACGCGCAGGCTCAGCATCATGTTCACGGTGAACGCGAAGATGTGGTACAGCGGCAGCGCGCACACGCTGGTGGGCTGCTCGCCGGCCGGGACCTTCTTCATCACCGGGTCGTTCCAGGCCTCGGACTGCAGCACGTTGGCGATGATGTTGCGGTGCAGGAGCACCGCGCCTTTGCTCACGCCCGTGGTGCCGCCGGTGTACTGCAGCACGGCCATGTCGTCGGCCTTGATCTCGGGCCTCTTGAACGCGCCGCGCGCGCCGCGCGCAAGGGCGTCGTTGAAGCGCACCGCCTGCGGCAGGTTGAAGGCCGGCACCATCTTCTTGACCTTGCGCACCACGTAGTTCACCAGGCCGCCCTTGAGCAAGCCCAGCATGTCGCCCATGGCCGCGAGCACCACGTGCTTCACCGGCGTGGCCGCGATGCACTGCTCCAGCGTGCGGGCGAAGTTCTCGATGATGACGATGGCCTTGGCGCCCGAGTCCTTGAGCTGGTGCTCCAGTTCGCGCGCGGTGTACAGCGGGTTCACGTTCACCACCACCAGGCCCGCGCGCAGGATGCCCGCGACGACCACCGGGTACTGCGGCACGTTGGGCATCATGATCGCCACGCGGTCGCCCTTCACCAGGCCCAGGCCCTGCAGGTAGGCCGCCACGGACTGCGAGGCCGCGTCGGTCTGCGCGAAGCTCACGTCCTTGCCCATGAAGCTGTAGGCGGTCCGCTCGCCGAAGCGCCGGAAGCTCTCCTCCATCAGGTGCACCAGCGAGGGGTACTGGTTCACGTCGATGTCGGCGGGCACCCCTTCGGGGTAAGCGGCGAGCCAGGGGCGGTCGGCGGTGGCGGTCGGCATGCAGGTCTCCTCTCGTTGTGCGCCCGGCGGGCGAGGTCTCACTCCACGGCTTTGGTGATGTCCTCGACGACTTTCTTGGCGTCGCCGAAGACCATCATGGTCTTGTCCATGTAGAACAGTTCGTTGTCCAGGCCCGCGTAGCCCGCGGCCATGGAGCGCTTGTTCACGATCACGGTCTTGGCTTTGTAGGCCTCCAGGATGGGCATGCCGTAGATGGGGCTGCCCTTCTGCAGCGCCAGCGGGTTCACCACGTCGTTGGCACCCAGCACGATGGCCACGTCCGCCTGCCCGAACTCGCCGTTGATGTCTTCCATCTCGAACACCTGGTCGTAAGGCACCTCGGCCTCGGCCAGCAGCACGTTCATGTGACCCGGCATGCGCCCGGCCACGGGGTGAATCGCGTACTTCACCGTGATGCCCTTGTGCGTGAGCTTCTCGGCCAGTTCCTTCACCGCGTGCTGCGCGCGCGCCACCGCCAGGCCGTAGCCCGGCACGATGACCACGGTTTCGGCGTTGCCCAGGATGAAGGCCACGTCGTCGGCGCTGCCGCTCTTGGCGGTGCGCTGCACGCCGCTGGTGGCCGCCGCGCCGGCCTCGCCGCCGAAGCCGCCCAGGATGACGCTGATGAACGAGCGGTTCATGGCCTTGCACATGATGTAGCTCAGGATCGCGCCCGAGCTGCCCACCAGCGAGCCGGCGATGATCAGCATGCTGTTGTTCAGGCTGAAGCCGATGCCCGCCGCCGCCCAGCCCGAGTAGCTGTTGAGCATGGACACCACCACCGGCATGTCGGCGCCACCGATGGGGATGATGATGAGCACGCCCAGAATGAAGCCCAGGGCGATCACCAGCACGATGTCCATCCAGCTCTGCGAATGCCAGAAGCCGAAGATGAAGAACGCCGTGGCCAGGCCCAGCAGCAGATTGAGTTTGTGCTGCCCGGCGAAAGTGACGGGCGCGCCCTGGAACAGGCGGAACTTGTACTTGCCCGAGAGCTTGCCGAAGGCGATGACCGAGCCGCTGAAGGTGACCGCGCCAATGAAGGCGCCCAGGGCCAGCTCGATGCGGTTGCCGCCCGGGATGGACTGGCCGTGCGCGGCGATGCCGAAGGCCCAGGGCTCGGCCACCACGGCCACGGCGATGCACACCGCCGCCAGGCCGATCATGCTGTGCATGAAGGCCACCAGTTCGGGCATCTTGGTCATCTCGACCTTCTTGGCCATGTAAGCGCCCACGCCGCCGCCGACCACCAGGCCGCCGAGCACGTAGACCATGCCCTGGGCCTTGCCGCCCGCGAGTTCGACGATGAGCGCGGCGGTGGTGAGCACGGCGATGGCCATGCCCGTCATGCCGAAGACGTTGCCCCGGATGGAGGTGGTGGGGTGCGACAGGCCCTTGAGGGCCTGGATGAAGCAGACCGAGGCGATCAGGTACAGCAGGACGACCAGGTTCATGCTCATGCTTTGTCTCCCGCGGCCGGGGCCTTCTTCTCTTTCTTCTTGAACATCTCCAGCATGCGGCGCGTGACCAGGAAGCCGCCGAAGACGTTGACGGCCGCCAGCGCCACGGCCAGCACGCCCATGGTCTTGCCCAGCGGGGTTTCGGTGAGCGCGGCGGCCAGCATGGCGCCCACGATCACGATGGCCGAGATGGCGTTGGTCACGGCCATGAGCGGCGTGTGCAGCGCGGGCGTCACCGTCCACACCACGTGGTAGCCCACGTAGATGGCCAGCACGAAGATGATGAGGTTGATGAGGGTGGGAGAGACGGCGTCCATGGGCGGCTCCTAGGTTTTCTTGATCTCGGTGATGCGGTTGCCTTCACCCAGCAGCACCACGCGCGGCTTCCAGCCCGGCACCGCGCTGTCGGCCACCGGCGAGTAGGTGCAGATGATCAGCAGGTCGCCCACATGGGCCTTGCGCGCGGCCGCGCCGTTGAGCGAGATGGCGCCCGAGCCGCGCGCGGCCTTGATGATGTAGGTGGAGAAACGCTCGCCGTTGTTGACGTTGTAGAGCTCGATCTTCTCGAACTCCCGCATGTCGGCGGCGTCCAGCAGGTCTTCGTCGATGCCGCAGGACCCTTCGTAGTGCAGGTCGGCTTCGGTCACGGTGGCGCGGTGCAGCTTGGCCCGCAGCATCACGCGGCTGGCGGTGTCGCTCATTTGCGCTTGACCTCGCCGGCTTGGGTCATGAGACAGGCGACGACGATGTCGTCGTCCAGCGGCACCTGCACGGCCGCGGCGTCCTTCGGCAGCACGAGCTTGAGGAAGTCGAGCACGTTGCGCGCGTACAGCGCGGAGGCGTCGGCCGCCACCAGCGCGGGCAGGTTGGTCTCGCCGATGATCGTCACGCCGTGCTTCACGACCGTCTTGTCGGCTTCGGTGAGCGGGCAGTTGCCGCCGACGCTGCCATCGGCATTGGCGGGCCCCTTGCCCGCCGCGATGTCCACGATCACCGACCCCGGCTTCATGCTTTTCACCATCTCTTCGGTGATCAGCGTGGGCGCCGCGCGGCCGGGAATGAGCGCGGTGGAGATCACCACGTCGGCCATGGCCACGCGCTTGGCCACCTCGGCGGCCTGGCGCTGCAGCCAGCTCGGCGGCATGGGCTTGGCGTAGCCGCCCACGCCCTCGGCCGCTTCCTTCTCCTCCGGCGTTTCATAGGGCACGTCGATGAACTTGCCGCCCAGGGACTCGATCTGCTCCTTCACGCTGGGGCGCACGTCGCTGGCCTCGATAACCGCGCCCAGGCGCTTGGCCGTGGCGATGGCCTGCAGGCCCGCCACGCCCACGCCCAGGATGACCACGCGCGCGGCCTTCACGGTGCCGGCGGCCGTCATGAGCATGGGAAAGAAGCGCGGGTAGGCGTTGGCCGCGAGCATCACGGCCTTGTAGCCGGCGATGTTGGCCTGCGAGGACAGCACGTCCATGCTCTGCGCGCGCGTGGTGCGCGGCGCGGCCTCCAGCGCGAAGCCGGTGAGCCCGGCCGCGGCCAGGGCCCGCAGGCCTTCGGCGTCGAAGGGGTTGAGCATGCCGACCAGGGTGGCGCCGGCTTTCATCAGCGGCAGTTCGCTGGCCTGCGGACTGCGCACCTTGAGCACGAGGTCAGCGCCCAGGGCGCCGGCGGCGTCGGTGATCTGCGCACCCGCCGCTTCGTACGCGGCGTCGGTGGCGCTGGCGTGCAGGCCGGCGCCGGCCTGCACACGCACCACATGGCCTTGGGCCACCAGCTTCTTTGCCGTCTCCGGCGTCACGGCCACACGGGTCTCGCCCGCCACGGTTTCGGCGGGTACGCCAATGAGCATGGGTGTCTCCTCGCGCTCGGTTCAAAAATCAACGGGCGAGCTTAACTGAAAGCCTGTCGCGAACGGCGGCCCGCCCATAATCGCAGCCCATGACTTCCCGCTGGGCACCGAGCGTCACCGTGGCCTGCCTCGCCGAGCGCGACGGCCGCTACCTGTTGGTCGAAGAGCACACCCCCGAAGGCCTGCGCCTGAACAACCCGGCGGGCCACCTGGAGCCGGGCGAAAGCCTGGTGCAGGCCGCGGCGCGCGAGGCGCTGGAGGAAACCGCGCACCCCTTCGCGCCCGAGGCGCTGGTGGGCGTGTACCTGGCGCGCTTCGAGCGGGCCGACGAGTCCATCACCTACCTGCGTTTCGCTTTCTGCGGCGCCGTGGGCGAGGCCGTGGCCGGCCGCGCGCTCGACCGCGGCATCGTGCGCACCTGCTGGCTCACGCCGGACGAGGTGCGCGCCTCAGCCGCGCGGCACCGCAGCCCCCTGGTGCTGCGCTGCATCGAGGACCACCTGGCCGGCCGCCGGCTGCCACTGGACGGGCTGCACACCCACCCCAGCGTGTTCGGTGGCTGAAGGCGCCAGCGGCAGCCAGAGCGAGAAGCAGCTGCCGCGCCCCGGGCGCGAGCGCACCGACAGCTCCAGGCCCAGCAGCAGCGCGGTCTGCTTGACGATGACCAGACCCAGCCCGACCCCGCTGTCGGTTTCGGTGCCGGGCTCGCCCCGGAAGTGCCGCTGGAACACCTGCGCCTCGGGCTCCGGCGGCAGCCCACCGCCGGTGTCCCACACCTGCAGCAAGGCGCCCCGGCGCCGCACGCGGCACGACACCAGCACGCCACCCGCCTCGGTGTAGGCCACGGCGTTGCTCACCAGGTTGAAGACCAGGCGCTGCAGCAGCCGCGCGTCCGTGCTGACCAGGGCCAGGCAGGGCGTGACCGACCAGCGCAGTCCCTTGGCCCGGGCCTGCGGCCCGAAGGTGCCGTCCACCTGCTCCATCAGGGGCTCCAGCGAGAAGGTCGCGGGCTGCGGCCGCAACGAGCCGGTTTCCAGCCGGGCCACGGTCATCACCGCGTCGAGCAGGCGATCGGCCGTCTCCAGCCCGGCCTTCATCTGCTGCAGCAGGGGCCCCGGGTAGCGCAGCGGGCGCTGGCGCTCCAGCGATTCGGCCGCGAGCGTGATGGCGTAGAGCGGCTGGCGCATGTCGTGGCTCACGGCGGCGAGGAAGCGCGACTTTTCGTCGGTGGCGCGACGCGCCATGTCGCGCTCGAGCTCGGTGCGCAGGCGGTCCGCCTGCGCGCGCTCGGCGGCCTGGCGCTCGACGCGGAAGCGGTCCGCCAGCGCGAAGGACAGCAGCACCATCTCGAGCGCGGCGCCGATGGGCAGCGCGTTGACCACCAGGGGATGGCCCGGCAGCCAGCCCAGGCGATAGAACACGTAGAGCAGCGCGCTCACCCACAGGCAGGCCCAGGCCACGGTGAAGGGCAGCGCGGCCGGGCGGCGTTCGCGCAGGCCGTCGAACGCCATGGCCACCAGCATCAGCGTGGTCGCGGCGACCGCCCAGGGCACCAGGCGCTGGCCGGGCGACAGCGGCGGGAGCAGGTTGAGGAGAAAGACCACGCCCCAGCCCCAGGTGAGCCGGCGCGCGGCGCGGTCCAGCCGCGGCGCGTGCGCGGCGGTCTGCAGGAAGCGGCGCGCGAAGGGCAGCAAGAGGCCGCCGCCCAGCGCCAGCGACAGGTTGACCACGTAGTGCTGCAGCAGCGCCCCGCCCGGCCACAGGTACTGGGCCAGGAAGCCCTGGTTGCCGAACTGCCAGACCCCCAGCGCGCTGACCAGGCCCACGTAATAGAGGTAGGCGCGATCGCGGATGCTGAAGTACAGCATGGCGTTGTAGAGGATCAGGCCGGCGAGCAAGCCGAAGAAGACACCGTGCAGGCCATAGACCCACTGGTCCTGCCGCGCCAGCGCCTCGCGCGGCCACAGGCTGACCGGCAGCTGGGCCATGCCGTCGGTGCGCACGCGCATGTAGACCGGGGTATCGGCGCCGGGCGCCAGCGTGAGTGGGATCACCGGCAGGCGGTGTGAGTGGGCGCGCCGCCCGGGCGGCAGGCTGTCGCCGCTGAGGCCCAGGCGCACGGCCTGGCCCGGCGGGCCGGACCAGAGTTCGACCAGGTCCAGGTTGGCGTTGTCCACCACCCACATCCAATGGGCGGGCGCGTCGGCGCCGGCGTGCAGCACCACGCGAAACCACAGGTCGAAGGAGCCTTGGCCCAGGTTGCCCGCTTGCCAGGCCGGCGGCAGGGGCTCGAAGTCGGCGCCGGCGGCGTCGGCGGCGTCGGGGCGCCAGGGGTGCGCGCGGTTGTCGAGGAACTGCAGCTCGGGCGTGAGGGCGACGGCGTTGTCCGGCGCGCTCAGCGCCACCCGCTCAGGCAGTGGCGAGGCGGCGCAGGGCAGCAGCACGAGCCACAGCCAGACCCAGGCCATGCCCCGCCGCCATCCCTGACCGACTGGCGCCCCACCGTGCATCGTCACCCCGCGACACGCGCGGCCCGCGGGGGGCGGGCCGACCGAGCAGGGACCAGTATTCGGGCCGCGCGCGACCGCCTCAATACTGCGACGGCACTAGTTCCGGGGGGAGTATGCGCGCCGGGCGGAGGGGCCTCAGGCCGCCAGCGCCGCGGCCGGGCCGTAGGCCTCGTCGCCCGAGGCCGCCTCGGTGAGGATCACACCACCACCCAGGCAGACTTCGCCGTCATACAGCACGGCGCTCTGGCCGGGTGTGACCGCCCACTGCGGCTGTTCGAAGCGCAGCACGAAACCGGCCCCGCCCAGGGGCTCCATGGCGCAGGGCGCGTCGGCCTGGCGGTAGCGCGTCTTGGCGGCCATGGCGCCGGCCGGCGGCGGCTCGCCGGCCACCCAGCTCGCGTCGTGCGCGCGCAGGCGGGGCGTCAGCAGCCAGGGGTGGTCGTGCCCCTGCACGGCCCACAAGGTATTGCGCGCGATGTCCTTGCGCGCAACGAACCAGGGCTCGTGCTCGCTGCCGCCCTTCTGCGCGCCCTTGGCCCGCACGCCGCCGATGCCCAGGCCCTGGCGCTGGCCCAGGGTGTAGAAGCTCAGGCCCACGTGTTCGCCGATGGTGCGGCCGCGCTCGTCCTTGATGGGACCGGGCGCGCTGGCGATGTAGCGGTTGAGGAACTCGCGGAAGGGCCGCTCGCCGATGAAGCAGATGCCGGTGCTGTCCTTCTTCTTGGCATTGGGCAAGCCGATCTCGGCCGCGAGGCGGCGCACCTCGGTCTTGGGCAGCTCGCCCACCGGGAACATCGTCTTGGCGAGCTGGGCCTGGGTGAGGCGGTGCAGGAAGTAGCTCTGGTCCTTCAGCGGGTCCAGGCCCTTGAGCAGTTGGTGCCGCACACCCGCGCCATCGCGCGCGCTGGCGCGCGAGGTGCCGTCCGACCCCACGGGCTCGCCCGTGTCGGCGGCCACGCAGCGCACACGGGCGTAATGCCCGGTGGCGATCTTCTCGGCGCCCAGGCGCATGGCGTGGTCCAGGAAGGCCTTGAACTTGATCTCGGCGTTGCAGAGGATGTCGGGGTTGGGGGTGCGCCCGGCCTGGTACTCGCGCAGGAACTCGGCGAACACGCGGTCCTTGTACTCGGCGGCGAAGTTGACGTGCTCGATGTCGATGCCGATCACGTCGGCCACGCTGGCGGCGTCCAGCCAGTCCTGGCGGCTGGAGCAGTACTCGCTGTCGTCGTCGTCCTCCCAGTTCTTCATGAAGATGCCGACGACCTCGTGGCCCTGCTGTTTGAGCAGGTACGCGCTCACCGCGGAGTCCACGCCCCCGCTCAAACCCACCACCACCCGATGCTTCGC